>JBLHZH010000374.1:0-3002 GCA_047629695.1 Rhodoferax sp. | reverse complement strand
CGTACACCACCGTCGATGATCAAGCCTTTGGCGCCGCGTGCCTGGAACGAGGTCGCCAGCAGGTCACCAAAAAAACCGTCATCGTTGTCGGTGGTGCAGGCCGCCACCACCACATCGCCAGGTTGGATCTGCTCGGCTGCCACATGCATCATCCAGTTGTCGCCAGGTTGCAGCAACACAGTGACGGCTGCACCACACATTTTTGCGCCGTTGTAAACCGGGCGAATATAGGGCTTCATCAGGCCGACGCGGCCCATGGCTTCGTGGACAGTAGCGACACCGAGGCGCGACAGGCGCTCGACGGCGGCCGCGTCAGCCCGCACGATGTTGCGATTGACGATACCGAGTTGGTTCATGGCTAGGGTCATGGTGTTCTCAATCTGCTTAAATATTCTTGGCTCTGAGCTGGGCATCGAGACGCGGAAACACGCGGCGCGCGTTACCTTCGTAAATCTCGTAACGGTCCTCGGCGCTCAGTATTTTCGAGGCTTCGATGTAGCGCTTGGTATCGTCATAGTAGTGGCCAGTTTCAGGGTCAATGCCGCGTACCGCGCCAATCATCTCGCTGGCAAACAACACGTTTTTCACCGGAATCACGGTGTTCAACAAATCGATACCGGGCTGGTGGTAGACGCAGGTGTCAAAGTAGATGTTGTTCAGCAGGTGGTCTTGCAGCAGCGGCTTTTTCAGCTCTTGAGCCAGGCCCCGAAAACGACCCCAATGGTAGGGCACCGCGCCGCCGCCGTGCGGAATCAGAAAGCGCAGTGTCGGAAACTCCTTGAACAAATCGCTGGTCAGGCACTGCATGAAGGCAGTGGTGTCAGCATTCAGGTAATGGGCGCCGGTGGTGTGAAAACAGCTATTGCAGCTGGTACTAACATGAATCATGGCAGGAATGTCGTACTCCACCATTTTCTCGTAAATCGGATACCAGGCCTTGTCACTCAGGGGCGGTGAGGTCCAGTGGCCACCACTGGGGTCCGGGTTCAGGTTGATACCGACGTTGCCATATTCCCTGACGCATTTTTCCAGCTCAGGAATGCAGGTGGCGGGGTCAACACCCGGACTTTGCGGAAGCATGGCCGCTGGCACAAAGTTATCGGGGAACAATTGGGCCACGCGGAAGCACAACTCGTTGCAAATGGCAGCCCAGGTGGCGGACACATTGAAGTCGCCAATGTGATGCGCCATGAAGCTGGCACGCGGCGAAAAAATGGTGATGTCGCTGCCGCGCTCTTTCATCAGGCGCAACTGGTTGCTCTCGATGGTTTCAATCAGCTCGTCGTCACTGATTTTGAGGTCTGACACCTTGGGCATCAGACTCGCGTCCTTGATGCCGGCAATCTGCTGGTTACGCCAATTTTCCAGCGACTTGGGCGCCGTGGTGTAGTGACCATGGCAGTCAATGATGAGAGATTGGATTTGGCTCATAAGGGTCTCCACAATATAAAAGGCCGAAATTACTGTAAATTTTGATTCAACATATGGCTGGGCAGCATCACCTCACCGCGCATGATCAGGCGTGCCGTGCGCAGCAAGGCGGCGCGGATTACCTTTTGCGGGTCGGACGGGTCCAGCCTCAACTCGACACTGAACTCGCCGGTTGGGTGTTCCACTGAGACGATTTGGCTATCGCCCGGCGCGCCCAGCACCGCCATGCCGTCGCAGACCGAGCCCTTGAGCATGCAGGCCGTGCCCACCGTCACGGCCGCCAGCACGCCGATGGCATCATGGCAAACATACGGAATGAAGCTGCGTGTGCACAGACTGCCACCGTCGCGGGGCGCCGCAATCAGCGTCATCTTGGGATAGTTTTTGCTAGTGACATCGCCCAGCCCCATGAGGTGGCCCGTCTGGATGCGCAGCGCTTCAATGCGGTTTTTCAATTCTGTATCAGCGTTCAACTCAGCGACAGTCTCATAACCCGTGCGCCCCACGTCAAAGGCCTTGAACAGCACCAGCGGCATACCGTTGTCGATGCAGGTGACCGCCAGCGTGAAGGGTGCAAAGCCTTCACCAGCGACCACGACCGTATCAAGCACCTGACCGGTCGGCAGCAAACTCGCGCAAACCGAGCCGGCGGTATCCAGAAAGTTGATCGTGATAGGGGCGGCACTGCCGGGCACGCCGTCAATTTTGGCTGCACCTTCGTATTCAACCTGACGCTGGCCTGCCGTATTCAGGGGGGTCTGCACCGTCACATCGCACTGCATGTCGGTGTTGAGCGTCAGCACCCGCACCGTGGTGCTGTCGCCCTGCGCCTCAATCAGGCCGCGCTCCAGCGCAAATGGCACCACGGCGGCCAGCATATTGCCGCAATTGGGGGTCGTGTCCACAGTGTCTTTGTCGGGTTGCAGCTGCGCAAACAAAAAGTCGAGCGCCACGCCAGGGGTACTGCTGATGCTCACAATGCCGACCTTGCTGGTGAGCGGGTGGGCGCCACCCAGGCCGTCAATCTGCCGCCGGTCGGGCGAGCCCATGACGGCCAGCAAAATGCGGTCGCGACTGGCGATGTCAGACGGCAGGTCTGACGCCAAAAAGAAAGGGCCGCGCGAACTGCCGCCGCGCATGAACAAGGTAGGTAAGGCGATTTGCATGCGCGCCATTTTGACGCGGACACTGACGACTGATAAGCGGCTGCTAACACTAGCAGTTATTGCAAATTGGCATAATGAGACTTCAGCTATTCACCCAATAAACCATGGATCTCAAACAACTGGAATATTTCGTACGCGTAGCCGAACTCGGCAGCTTCACTCGCGCCGCACTGGCACTGGATGTGGCGCAGCCCGCCTTGAGCCGGCAGGTGCGCCTGCTCGAAGTTGAATTGCGGCAAACCCTGCTGACGCGCAACGGGCGTGGTGCCTTACCGACTGAGGCCGGCCAACTGCTGCTGGCCCATGGGCGTGGCATTCTGCACCAAGTGGAGCGGGCCAAAGAGGAATTGGGCCGAGTCCGCGGAGCACTCGCAGGGCGCGTGGCGATCGGTTTGCCGACCAGCC
>JBLHZH010000373.1:0-3007 GCA_047629695.1 Rhodoferax sp. | reverse complement strand
TGCATGAACAGGATTGTAGGGGATGGCAGTTGACCACCATCAAAGACAGACGGCCGCGGCGTACTTAGAATTAGCGTCTTCAATTACATCAAGGTGCGGCACCATGCCGACACAACTTAACGCCCCCTACCGGGCACAACTACTGGCCAGTCTGCGCGGCGGCAAAGTGAGCCGGACCGAGGCCTCAGCCACGCACTTTTCACGGCCCGAAGGTTCCACCGCGCAGGTCAACAGTGCGCGGCCTGAAGTTCACCCTGGACGAGCACGCAACACCGCTGACACCTATGGCCAGTGCATTGAGGCAGTGAGACGATTGCGACGGCCCGACTGCATGCCGCACCGCAAGCCCTGCGTTGCATCGACTGTCAGCGGTTAGCCGAATAGGCCGGCCCCGGCAGGCGGCCTGCTATCCTGCCGACCTATGGACGACACTTTTGCCTCTGCCACCATTTTGCTGATCTTGATCACCGACCCGATTGGCAACATTCCGTTGTTTGCCAATGCCCTCAGGCACGTGTCCCCAGCGCGTCGGCCTTGGGTAATTTTGCGCGAAGTACTAATTGCCTTTTTGCTGCTGCTGACCTTCATGTTTCTCGGCGGCGGTTTTCTGCGAGTGATGGGCCTGAGCGAGTTATCGCTGCAAATTGGCGGTGGCGTGATTCTGTTCCTGATTGCGCTGCGCATGGTGTTCCCGCCGCCCCGCGGCATAGAGGCACCAGAAGAAATGGGTGAGCCGCTGATTGTGCCGCTCGCCATTCCGGCCATTGCCGGCCCCTCGGCCATGGCGACGGTGCTGCTATTGGTGTCACAGGCGCCCGAGCGCCGCGTAGAGTGGATTGCCGCGCTCTGCGTCACCATGGCCCTGAGTGCCGTGGTGCTGGTGCTGGCCGAGCGCATTCAACGCTGGGTCGGTCCGCGCTTTGTGCTGGCGCTGGAGCGCCTGATGGGCTTGGTGCTGGTAGCACTGGCGATCGAGATGATGTTACGCGGCATCACCACCTTCGTCAGACAATTCGCCAGCGCCTGAGATTCAGCGTGCGCGGAGCCCGGTCGGGGCGGGTTCCGCCGGGATGATTTCCTGCTCGATCGCGCCAAACAGACTCTTGCCATCACGCCCTTTCATCTCAATTCGGATGATGTCGCCGTATTGCATGAACTCGGTGGTCGGGCGACCGTCCTGCAGGGTTTCCAGTGCGCGCTTCTCCGCAATGCTGCTGTAGCCTTGGCGGCTGTCCTGGTTGCTGACCGCGCCGGAGCCGATGAGGCTGCCGGCCCGCACCCGACGCGTCTTAGTCAAGTGGACAATCAGCTGACCAAAGGAGACCTTCATCTCCTGGCCAGCCTCACAAAGGCCGACCTTGCGTCCATTCCAGGTACTCTGCAGGGTCAGATGCAGGCGGCCATTCTCCCAGGCATTGACGCCACTGAATACCAACTCGTCCAGCGTCACGGCCACCGGGCTGAAGGCGGTGGCCGGCTTGCTCTGGAGCCAACCCAAACCCCGAGTCAGCTCGGCCGGCATAAGATGGCGCAGGCTCACCGCATTGGCCAGCAGTACCAGGCGAACGCCGTCCAGCGCCTGCGCCGGCGTAGCGCCCAGCGGTACATCGCCAGTCATGACGGCGAGCCCGGCTTCAAAGTCAATGCCGTGGGCTTCACTGACACAAGCAACGTCGTCACAAGGGCCTAGCAAATTATCACTAGCGCTCTGGTACAGCAGCGCCTCAGGGTTCGTATAGGCCGTGCCCACCACCCACTGGCAGGCACGCGGCAACGGCGCCATGCACTGCTGTGACAAAAATGGGAAGGCGTGGCGGACCTGACTGTTACTGGGGTGGCCGTCACCGACCCGGTTCAGCGCCACAGACAAGTCCTGCAGCTGCGGCGCCAAGAAGTTCCAGTCATCCAGCACCTGCTGCAGCGTGCTGGCAATGCCGGTCGCATAATGCGCGGTCGTCAGATCGCGCGAGACAACCACCAGTTGGCCATCACGCGACCCATCTTTATAGGTGGCAAGTTTCATAGAGAAGTCAGGAAAAATCAGAGAAGGTCAAAATTCTAGTGCACATGAAAAACACACACATCTCGCACCGCCGGCTGGCGCTCAAAGCACTGGCCATGACCACGGCCCTGCTGTCGCCCACGGTCTGGTCGTCCGCGCCAGCCGGCACCTTGCGCGTGCCCACCTCCATGCGTCTCAAATACCAAGTGGCCACCAATAAATTGCCGTTTAAGGCCAGCGCTGAGTTGGTGTGGCAGCAGGACGGCACGCGCTACGACGCCCGACTGACGCTCAGCCTGTTCGGACAAACCCGCGTGCAAAACAGCCAGGGCCAGATAAGCGCCGAGGGGCTGGTCCCGTTACGCTTTGCAGACAAATTTCGCGAGGAGGTGGTGGCTGACTTCAAGCGCGATCAAGGCAAAGTCGTCTTCAGCGCTGGCACCCCTGACGTGGCGATATTGGCTGGGGCCCAGGACCGACTGAGCGTGCTGGTGCAACTGGCGAGCCTGATCGCTGGCGACCCGGCACGTTACCCCAAGGCGACCCAACTGGCGTTCCAGACCATTGGCCCGCGCGATGCCGACAATTGGTTATTTGCCGTGGGCGAGACACAGACCCAGCAACTACCAGGCGGCGAACTGCGCACCCTGAAGTTGGTACGTCAGCCGCGCCAGGCAGTCGACCAAAAAGTAGAATTGTGGCTGGCTCCCACGCTGGGCTACCTGCCGGCCCGCATCAAAATTACCGAGCCCAACGGGGATTTGGTTGACCAGCAGTGGACCGCGACGGAGGCTCCGGCCTAAGCCCCTACCCTTGATATTGGGCCGTTCGCAGCCAAATGAAAAAACAAGATGATTAAGGGATAATTCACTATGCATACGCTTTACGACTCTGACACCTACTCTGTGACGCACATGCTAGCCAACGCCGCAGCGCCTGCAGATCAAGCCAGTGACGCACCCATAGTGCTGGTGCCAACACTGGCGCGCCACGGCTTCGAGATTG
>JBLHZH010000372.1:0-3027 GCA_047629695.1 Rhodoferax sp. | reverse complement strand
TCACAGAGACGAGAATCGCGCTCGCCCAAACGAAAGAAAGCCCTTTATTTACAAGGGCTTTCTTTCGTATTACTGGCGGATCAGGCGGGATTCGAACCCGCGGAGGGTTTGACCCCTCGTACGCTTTCCAGGCGTATGACTTAAACCGCTCATCCACCGATCCAGCAACTCATTATTCTAGCTGAAAAAACGGCAGTTTTTGCAGCTGAAATAGTTTGGTGATATGGACATCACCAAAAGCATCAGTTCAGGGCATTCTTTTTGCCGCCTTTGTACGAATACAAGGTGATAGATGGGTTCTTCAACTCGCCATTGGGTTCAAACTGCACATTGGTTGTAATACCTTTGTAATTGGTGTCGGCCAGTTTGCTCAGGTAAACCTTGGGATCAGCACTGCCAGCACGTTGCATGGCGTCAACCAAAACGTGGACCGCGTCATAAACGTAAGGTGCATAGACTTGGAACTGTCCAGGGTACTTGGCGTCATAACGCTGCTTCCAGGTGGCACCACCGGGCATTTTTGCCAAAGAAGAACCGCCTTCAGCGCAGATCACATTCTCAAGCGTTTTGGCGCCGGCGGTTTGGCGGATCAGGTCATTGGTACAAATGCCATCGCCACCAAAGAACTTGGCATCGCTCAGACCCAGTTGCTCCATCTGGCGCAGCATGGGGCCGGCTTGGGCATCCATGCCACCAAAGAACACGCCATCCGGATTTTTAGCCTTGATGGCAGTCAGGATCGACATGAAGTCAACCGACTTGTCGGTCGTGAACTGTTCGTCAACGATTTCGATGCCATTGGCAGCAGCCGTCTTTTTGAACACGTCAGCCACACCCTGACCATAAGCGGTACGGTCATCAATCACGGCAATGCGCTTGAGTTTCAAGCCATCAGCGGCCAAAAGCGCCAGTCCGGCGCCCAATGCATTGTCATTGGCTAACAAACGGAACGTAGTTTTATAGCCGGGTTTTGTCAGGGCGGGGTTGGTCGCAGAAGGCGTGACCATGGGGATACCGCAGTCGTTATAAATTTTAGAAGCGGGAATGGTGGTGCCCGAATTCAAGTGACCCACAACGCCGTTCACTTTGGCATCGCACAGTTTTTGTGCAACTGCTGCACCTTGTCGGGGATCGGCCGCATCATCTTCAGCAACCAATTCCAATTTGACTTTTTTTCCACCGATCATCACACCTTTGGCGTTCAGATCTTCAATCGCCATACGGGCGCCGTTTTCATTGTCGCGTCCGTAGGTGGCTTGTGCGCCCGACATCGGGGCAACGTGGCCAATTTTGACAACCATATCCTGGGCCATCGCCACACCCGAGCCTGCGGCAATAGATGCCATGGCGGCCATCACAGTAATTTTCAAATTAACTTGCATAAAGACTCCAGATTTTAAAAATATGTGAACTCAATAATTTCACACGCGGTACGTTAACGCAATTTTTGAGCCAAACATAGGGGGTAGTTACCAAGCTGAAAAAAATATCAACTTATTTCTGCTGGGCTCAAGCGCAGAGCGTCGGCAACCGCCTGGCGTACCCGCTCTTCAAACTCTTGGTAAAGCTGGGCACGCAAAGCTTCCAACTGAGTATGCACCAATTGATGCACGATGGCATCGGTTTCTTCTGTCAGGCGACGATCTAGCAAAAGCGCTACCTGGTGCATGACAGTCTGCACAATTTGAGCTGTATCAAGCACCTCCGGCACAGAGGGCGCTTCAACAGGGAGCAGGCTCTGGGGGTGCACCACCTCGGTCAGGGTCGGCACAAAACGGGGCATTGGGGGAGGCATGGCGTTCATCGTCAGGCGGTTTTCAAGGCTAGGTCATGGCGGATGATATTGTCACCTTGCTGGGCGTAGTGCTTCCATCGGTGACGTGCCGTCTGGCGGTCCTGTTCCTCCAGACCCACGACTTCAATCACACGCTCAAACCGGTCGTAGCCCAGTGGCACGCCCTCACCGAGGTTGACCAAGACCTGCCGATGGGGCACGTTTTGCATGCTGCTCGCCAGAATCACCGGTGACGCGGCCAGCACCCGGGCCTCGCTGTCGGCAAAGCAGTGCGGCACAAAGTCAGTGGCGGAAAAAGTCCAAAGGGTGGCGTCGAGCTGCGCCAGCGTCGGGACTGAGCCGGTCACCACAATTTTTGCACCACTGCCAACCGCCTTACGCAACAGGCGGCAGACGTAGGCGAGGCGATCGGACGCATTGAAGTGAAAGGCAACGTCAGTCACGGCTCAGCACTCCGGCGGTTATTTGGTCGCGTTCAGCAGGTAGTCCAGCAGCAGTCCAACCGGGCGGCCGGTGGCGCCTTTGGCGGCGCCACTCTTCCAGGCGGTACCGGCGATGTCCAGATGCGCCCAAGGAAACTTGTCTGTAAAACGTTGCAAGAACTTGGCAGCAGTGATGGCACCACCAGCACGACCACCAATGTTGGCAACATCAGCAAAATTGGTTTTAAGGCCCTCGGCGTACTCGTCGTCCAGCGGCATGCGCCAGCACAAGTCGGACGCAGACTCACCCGCCGCCAGCAGCGCAGCCGCCAATTTTTCATCGGCCGAGAACAGGCCGCTGCGCACCCCACCCAAGGCCACCACACAGGCGCCAGTAAGCGTGGCCATGTTGACTACGGCACGAGGCTTAAAGCGTTCGGCGTAGGTCAGGGCGTCGCACAGCACCAAGCGGCCTTCGGCGTCGGTGTTGAGAATTTCAATGGTCTGACCGCTCATGCTGGTCACCACATCACCAGGCTTGACGGCGCGACCGTTTAACAGATTTTCAGTCGCTGCAATCAGGCCGACCACGTTGATCGCTGGCTGCAGCTCTGCCAAGGCGCGGAAAACACCCAACACGCTGGCGGCGCCGCACATATCAAATTTCATCTCGTCCATCTCGGCCGCAGGCTTGATGGAAATGCCGCCGCTATCAAAGGTGACACCTTTGCCGACCAGCACGGTAGGCGCCTCGGTCTTCAGGCCACCGTCATAGCGCAAGACAATAAAACGCAGCGGCTCATCCGAGCC
>JBLHZH010000371.1:0-3032 GCA_047629695.1 Rhodoferax sp. | reverse complement strand
CGCAACTGGCGCCCGACAAAATTGCCTCGGTGGTAGGCCTAATGCAGGCCGCCGGCCTGCAGGCCAGCGTCAGCAGCATTCACATCAATGGCTGGATTGGCAAGCACAACAAGCGGGACGGGGCGCGCTGGATTGTGCGCGAATTATTCGGGCGTACGCTCGACTTCGAGCTGGCGCAATGGGCGTTTATCGGTGACTCGACCAACGACCAACTGATGTTCACGCACTTTGCACACAGCGTGGGCGTGGCCAATGTGCGCCACTTCGAGGCCCAACTCAAACCGCCGCCGCGTTACATCACGCCAGGCTTGCGCGGGGCCGGGTTTACCGAGATGGCACACGCGATAATAAGCGCGAAAATTTAAATCTGGAGTTTTGATGTTTTTTGCAACTGAGCTCGAGACCGTCACCCACGGCATTCAACTGGCGGTGGCACCGGTCTTTTTACTCACCGCCGTCGCCGGCATGATCGGCACCGTGGCCGGGCGACTGGCCCGCATCATTGATCGCGCCCGTATTTTGGAAGGCCGCATTGAGGGAGCCCGCCCTGGCGACACCATGCTGCCCGCCTTTCGGGAGCTGTCACAGTTGCGCGTGCGAGGCGGGCTGGTAACCGTCTGCATTGCGCTGCTCACGCTGTGCGCTATCCTGATCGGGCTAACCATCGTCACGCTGTTTCTGGGTCAAACCACAACGCTGCAAATTTTGCGCTTTGCAACGGTCTTTTTCCTCACAGGCGTGGGCTGCTTTGTACTCGCGCTGGTGCTCTTTTTAGTCGAGACCTGGCTCGCCACCCGCATCCTCAAGTTTGGCAAAGTGCGGGAGAGCGTGGCGCAAAAACGATAACTACATCGCCTCGGCAAGCGCCGCGCGGCAGCCCATGAGTCCCCGGGTTGCTGCGTCTCGCCTTCTTGCAAAGACAAGATCGCTGCGCAAGCCGATCCGTGAATTCCGGTTTACGTCGCTGCTTTACTCACGACCATGTGGGCGTCTTTGGCATTAATCAGCACTTCCGGCGTATCGGATTCGACCCAGGTCTCGTTGTTCAAACCAGCATGAAGGCGCTTGGTGTCGAGTTCCCCAGTCCATTTGGCAACCACCAGGGTGGCAACGCCATTGCCAACCAGATTGGTCAGGGCACGGGCCTCGGACATGAAGCGGTCAATGCCTAGAATCAGCGCCAATCCGGCGACTGGCACGGTGCCAACGGCCGACAGCGTGGCTGCCAGCACAATAAAACCGCTGCCCGTGATGCCGGCAGCGCCCTTGGAAGTGAGCAGCAACACGGCCAGCAGCGTCAACTCCTGCACCAGCGTCATGGGGGTGTTGGTGGCCTGGGCTATAAAGACCGCCGCCATCGTCAGATAAATTGAGGTGCCATCTAGGTTGAACGAATAACCGGTGGGAATGACCAGGCCGACACAGGTCTTTTTGGCACCCAGATTTTCCATCTTCTCCATCATTCGGGGTAACACCGACTCCGAAGAGGAGGTGCCCAGCACAATCAGCAACTCTTCCTTGATGTACTTGATGAACTTCCAGATGCTGAAGCCGTGCACCCGGGCAATGGTGCCCAGCACGACAAAAATAAAGATCAGACAGGTCAGGTAAAAAGTACCCATCAGCTTGCCCAAGGAGAACAGGGAGCCGACGCCGTATTTGCCGATAGTAAAGGCCATGGCGCCAAACGCACCAATCGGGGCCAGCTTCATGATGATGCCGACAATATCAAACAGCACATGGGAGGTTTTTTCGATCAAGTCAAACACCATCGTGCCGCGTCCGCCAAAGCGATGCAGGGCAAAACCAAACAGCACGGCAAACAGCAGCACCTGCAGAATTTCGCCTTTGGCAAAAGCATCAATCACCGAGGTTGGAATGATATTAAGCAAAAAATCGACCGTACCGACCATCTTACCGGGGGTGGTGTAAGCGGCAATCGCCTTGGTGTCAAGAGTTGAGGCATCAATATTCATGCCGGCACCAGGTTGCACCAGGTTGACCATGACGAGGCCCACAATCAGCGCCAGCGTGCTGACCACTTCGAAGTAAAGCAGCGCCAAACCGCCCGTTTTACCGACTTTCTTCATGTCTTCCATGCCGGCAATGCCGATTACCACGGTGCAGAAAATAATAGGGGCAATGATCATCTTGATCAACTTGATGAAGCCGTCACCCAAGGGCTTCATGTCGGCGCCAATCTGGGGATAAAAATGCCCCAGACCAACACCAATGACGACGGCCACCAGAACCTGGATGTAAAGCGATTTATAGAGGGGACGCCGGGGCGTCGTTTTGAAAGGAGTCATGGGCTGTCCGTTAGGTGAAAAGAGGCGCTAATCTACCCCCGAAAATCAGCCTACCCCCTGTGGAAAACCACATTTGGGACCGCCCCAGGCCACCCACCCCTATCGTTTACCCTAGGTTTACATTTCAACACGGCACTGACACATATTTTGCGCAGACTGACCCTGAACTGACACCTGCAAACTCGTGATAAGACAATAAAGCTGAAGTAAAACCAGATGACATCGCCTGAAATTCATAACCTTACCCCAGCCGCAAAAGGCGCGGATCAGGAAGCCAACCTGCCAATTCCAGAGCTGATCGGCCAGGCTTATGCGGCCGCACCACCCGCCCTGCAAAGCCGCATGCTGGCGCACTTGCTGCGTCCGCTGGGCGTGCTCTCGCTGATCGCCGTGGCTAACGGTATTTTTGCGAACATCCGGTTGCGCGGCAATTGGCATGACCTGCACGTGCCGCTTGAAGAGGCGCAGCAAGTGCACCCTAACGACATCATCGCGCTGGCCGACCATGTGCAGCAGGTCAGTGTCGAGGCGGTCAACAACCTGGCCCATCTGCTCGCCACCTCGCCGACCATGGCGACTTCAGCCGCGGCTGCACTGCTGATCACCGTGCTGCTGAAGCGCATCCGGGAGCCTCGCAGCGCCGACTGAGGGCGTCCTCAGTCGGCCACCCGCCCATCAACCAACGGAATGGTTTTATTGCAACGCCTGGCCAGGGCGGCGTTG
>JBLHZH010000370.1:0-3033 GCA_047629695.1 Rhodoferax sp. | reverse complement strand
GGTTCAGGGTTTGTTGGCGGGTCTGGCTACGCCAGCCTGCCAGGTGGCACTGTGTGTGCCGGGCGTTTATCTGAGTCAGTTGCAAACTTTGTTGCAGGGCAGTGCCATTGCACTGGGTGCGCAGGATTTGTCTGAGCATGCTGCTGGCGCTTTTACGGGTGAGGTGTCTGCCGCCATGCTAAAAGAAATGAGCGTGCATTATTGTCTGGTCGGACATTCAGAGCGGCGCCAGTACCACCAGGAGAGCGACGCTCAAGTGGCATTGAAGGTACAACGAGCGCTGGCCTGTGGCGTCACTCCGATTGTCTGTGTCGGCGAAACCTTGGCAGAACGTGAGGCGGGTCAGACTGAGGCGGTGGTCAAGCGTCAGCTGGCAGCCGTGATCCAGAGTAATGGTCATTGCATCAGCGAGATTGTGGTGGCGTATGAACCGGTTTGGGCCATTGGCACGGGCAAGACCGCCAGTGCCGCGCAGGCACAGCAGGTGCATGCGGTGTTGCGGGCCCAACTGAAAGCTGCCTCACCGCAGGCTGATCGAATCCAGATTATTTATGGTGGCAGCATGAATGCCGGCAATGCGGCAGAACTGCTGGCGCAGCCTGATATTGATGGTGGATTGGTGGGCGGCGCCTCACTCAAAGCGATGGATTTTTTATCAATTATTGCCTGCGCCCGTTGATTCAGGGCCAAGCTAGCTTAGTTATTTAGGAGTTTTATGAGTATTTTACAGACCGGTCTGCTGGCGGTGCAGATGATTTCTGCTGTGACGATGGTGGGTCTTATCTTGGTACAGCACGGCAAGGGCGCGGACATGGGCGCCGCCTTTGGCAGCGGTGGCTCGGGCAGTTTGTTTGGTGCCAGTGGTAGCTCCAATTTCATGTCGCGCAGCACGGCTGTCCTGGCGACCGTATTTTTTGTTACCACCCTGTTATTGGCCTACTTTGCAACAGCGCAACCGACCGCCACCTCCAACAGCGTGCTGGAAGGCGCCGCTGTGACAGTGCCTGTGCCGGCGGCGATCATTCCTGTTGTGCCAGCCTCTGGTGCGGCTCAGATTCCATCAAAATAATTGATATTGCATTTGCCGGTTTACCAACGCAAATCGGCAAAATTCAGGGTAAAATATAAGACTGTTCTGAAAGCACTGGCCGCAAGGTTCCTCATGCAATTCAGGCAGTTGAAAGCCGCCGTCGTGGTGAAATTGGTAGACACGCTATCTTGAGGTGGTAGTGGCGAAAGCTTTGCGAGTTCGAGTCTCGCCGACGGCACCAAATAAAAACATGTTTGCTATTGCTTTTGCCAAGCAAACATAGACATAGAGCCTGACGACCAAAATGAATCTTGAACAGTATTTGCCAGTTCTTTTGTTTATTTTGGTCGGTGTCGCTGTAGGCGTTGTGCCGCAGATATTGGGCTACGTACTGGGGCCAAATCGGCCGGATCCAGCAAAAAACTCCCCGTATGAGTGCGGCTTCGAGGCTTTCGAAGATGCACGAATGAAGTTTGATGTGCGCTACTACCTTGTCGCCATTCTTTTCATTTTGTTTGACCTTGAAATCGCTTTTCTTTTTCCATGGGCTGTGTCGATTAAGGATATCGGTCCAGTTGGATTTTGGGCGGTCATGGTCTTTTTGGCCATCCTCGTCGTAGGTTTTATTTACGAGTGGAAAAAAGGCGCCCTTGACTGGGAGTAACCTAGGGTTTTCGGGAGTGATGCGATGATTGAAGGCGTATTGAAAGAAGGCTTTGTCACCACCAGTTATGACTCGGTGATGAATTGGGCCAAGACCGGCTCAGTCTGGCCCATGACCTTTGGTCTGGCTTGCTGTGCGGTTGAAATGATGCATGCGGCGGCAGCCCGCTACGACATCAGTCGTTTTGGGGCTGAAGTATTTCGTGCCAGCCCACGCCAGTCCGATCTCATGATTGTGGCTGGCACCCTGTGCAATAAGATGGCGCCGGCCCTGCGCAAAGTCTATGACCAGATGGCCGAGCCGCGCTGGGTTATCAGTATGGGCTCTTGTGCCAATGGGGGTGGCTACTATCACTATAGTTATTCGGTGGTGCGCGGCTGCGACCGCATTGTTCCGGTAGATGTTTATGTGCCCGGTTGTCCGCCAACTGCTGAAGCCCTGTTATACGGCATCATGCAGTTACAGCAAAAAATTCGCCGTACGCAAACCATTGCGCGAGCCTAAGAGATTTTTCATGACCGTTTTTGCTGTAGATCCCAAGATTACCCAAAACACAATTGCTGCGGCACTAGGCGATAAAGTCAAACAGATTCATCTTGCCCTGGGCGAGGTGACCGTGCTGGTTGATGCCGTCAACTACCACGACGCTGCTCGTATCCTGCGTGACCATCCCGATTGTGCCTTTGAGCAAATGATGGACCTGTGCGGTGTGGATTATTCCGATTACAAGGGCATAGGCCAGGCGGGTCCGCGTTTCTGTGTTGTCCTGCATTTGCTTTCCATCAGTTTGAATCAACGTGTTCGCTTGAAGGTCTTTGCACCCGATGATGGTTTTCCAATGGTGGCTTCGGTCACTGATCTCTGGAATTCAGCCAACTGGTTTGAGCGCGAGGCCTTTGATCTCTTTGGCGTCGTGTTTGAGGGCCACAACGATCTGCGTCGCATTTTGACCGACTACGGTTTTATCGGTCATCCTTTTCGTAAGGATTTTCCTACAACTGGTCACGTTGAAATGCGTTACGACGCTGAAAGCAAACGCGTTATCTATCAGCCGGTCACGATCGAACCACGTGAAATTACACCGCGTATTATTCGCGAAGACAACTACGGAGGCCTGCACTAGGCGGCTTTTGTCATGGCTGAAATAAAAAATTACACCCTTAATTTTGGGCCACAGCATCCTGCTGCCCACGGCGTTTTGCGTCTCGTGCTTGAGCTTGACGGCGAGGTCGTGCAGCGCGCCGATCCGCATATCGGCTTGTTGCACCGTGCGACTGAGAAACTGGCTGAAAGCAAAACTTTCATTCAGAGCTTGCCCTATATGGATCGACTCGACTAC
>JBLHZH010000369.1:0-3044 GCA_047629695.1 Rhodoferax sp. | reverse complement strand
GGCGTGACGCTGGCCGACTCGGGTTTTGTCTGGCAGGACCGCCTCACCGATTTACGTCCACCGCTGGACGTTGAAGGCGCGCATGATTACTTGACTGAAATCCACCCGCAGGCCGAGGCCTTCATGCGCACGTTGGCCGACAAGTTGACCGTAGGCGCGGCTTTTTTCATAGACTACGGTTTTCCCGAGCAGGAGTATTACCACCCACAGCGCCATATGGGTACGGTCATGTGCCACTATCAGCACCAGTCCGACCCCAACCCGCTGGTGCTGGTGGGGCTGAAAGATATTACCGCCCATGTCAACTTCACCGGTGTGGCGCTGGCCGCGCAGGAGGCCGGCCTGAATGTGCTGGGCTACTGCACGCAGGCGCGGTTTTTGATCAACTGTGGTCTGGGGCCCCGACTCGATGCGGCCCCGCTGGCGGCACGGGCGCAGGCGCAGCGGCTGGTCATGGAGCATGAGATGGGCGAGCTGTTCAAGGTCATTGGTTTTTACAAGGGTGCGCCGTGGGACGCCCTGGGCTTTTCCCAGGGTGACCGGACCCACACCTTGTAGGGTGCGGGCGATGTTGCGCTGGCTGCTGCTGATCTTTCTGGGCTTGTTGCTGATTAACGGCCTAACGCCCTGGTTACATAAACTGGGTCTGTGCCGATTACCGGGTGATTTTTCTTTCCGGTTTCTGGGGCGTGCCTGGTACTTTCCTTTTAGCAGCATGGTCTTGTTTGCTCTGGTGGTTGGTGTTGTACCCATGTTTTTTGAATAAAGGCGAATTTTTATGACGGACACCCTGCATCTTGTGTGCCCCCATTGCCATACCACCAACCGGGTACGGCGTGACAGTCTGGCGCAGGCGCCTGATTGCGGTAGCTGCCGCAAGCCCTTGTTTGTCGCGCATTCGCTGGCGCTGGATGAAGCTGGTTTTGATCGCCACATCAGTCGCAACCAGATTCCGGTGCTAGTTGATTTTTGGGCTCCCTGGTGCGGTCCCTGTTTGCAAATGGCGCCGGCTTTTGAGCAGGCGGCCGCCCAGTTGGAACCGGCTATGCGGCTGGTCAAGGTCGACACTGAAGCCGTCAAGGCGCTGGGCGCCCGCTGTAATATTCGCAGCATTCCGACGCTTGCCCTGTTTTCTGGCGGGCGCGAGGTGGCGCGCCAGGCGGGCGCCATGGGGGCCACCAACATCGTGCGCTGGGCCCGCTCACAGCGTCTCTAATCGGGCAACCAGACCAGCAAGTGTCGATTAGCATTAGAGCGCTGCCAAAACGAGCAGCGACTTCACGATAAAGAGACATGAATCCAAACCTTTTCCAAGATGGCTTTCGCCTCGCACCAGGCGCCGCACCGGTGGCCTGCGTTGATATTGGTGGCACCAAAGTCGCGGTTAGCGTGGTCGATGCCCAAGGCGCGCGGGGCCGCGTGGCCGAACCTACCGCCAAGGAGGGCGCGTCGGATGCGCTGGCGCAACAAATCATCCGGATGGTGGGGCAAAGTTGCCAGATTGCCGGTCTCAAGACCAGCGAACTTGCTGCGGTTGGGGTGGCCTCGTGCGGGCCGTTTGTATTGCGTGACGGCTGTGTGGAGTTGGCGACACCCAATATCTGTGGCGGCCTGGCGGGCAAAGCCCGTGGTTTGCCCAACGACTGGCAAACTGCGGTGCTGGAGGCTCCGTTGCGCCGTGCCTTTGCCGGCGTGCGCGTGGCCAATGACGGTATTGCGGCTCTGACGGCCGAGCGGCGCTGGGGCGCGTTGCAGGTCAACGGCGAAGCACTGGCCCACTGCGCTTATGTCACCTGGAGCACCGGCATCGGTGTGGGTGTCTGTGTTGACGGCGTGGTGCTGCGCGGCAAGAACGGCAATGCCGGCCATGCCGGCCATCTGTTTGTCAGCGACAACGACGACGCCCTGTGCGGTTGCGGCAATGTCGGCGATGTGGAAAGTCTGGTGGCGGGCAATGCCATACCGCGTCGTTTTGCCCACCTCGGCTACACCGACTCAGCGTCTCTTTTTACCGCCGCCTATGCCGGCGACGCCGCGGCCATGGCCTTGATTGATGAGCTGTGCCGGGTCATGGGGCGGATGCTTTATAACCTGATTGCAGCGCTGGATTTACAGCGCATCAGCCTGGGTGGCAGTTTGTTCTGGCATCACCGTGCGCTGTTGTTACCCAAGTTGCAAGCCCAGTTGTTGGGAAAATTGTCCGCCATGACGGACGGGTGCGAGTTAGTGCCGGCCGGTCTGGGCGAACAGGTGGGCGATTTTGGCGCGCTGGCGCTGGTGGCCTGAGACGCTGCTGGCCTTGTCGCCAGACAGCCTCGTTAGAGCCTAGGGTTAATCCTGATGGTGGATCATCTAAAATTAATTAACAATTAATTAATTCTCGTGACGGGTGTCAGCGCGAATCAACCCCCGGCTTTGTGGGCGCTTGGCGCACTCGAGCCAAAACATCAGGACAAAAAATGTTGAAACTTTCAAAATTGGCCACAGCGATGGCTATGGTGATGGCTGGCGTGGGCATGGGTATCAGTCTGGGGGCGGTGGCTGGTGAGGTTGAAGTGCTGCATTACTGGACCTCGGGTGGTGAGGCCAAATCGGTCGCTGAACTGAAAAAAATCATGCAAGCCAAAGGCCATGTCTGGAAAGACTTTGCTGTGGCGGGTGGTGGTGGTGACAACGCCGCAACGGTGTTGAAAAGCCGTGTGGTGTCGGGTAACCCGCCAGCGGCTGCCCAGATCAAGGGCCCTGCGATTCAGGAATGGGCCTCGGAAGGCGTGCTGGCCAATCTGGACCCTGTCGCCAAGGCCGAGAACTGGGACACTTTGCTGCCGAAAGTGGTGGCCGATGTCATGAAATACAAAGGCAATTACGTGGCAGTGCCGGTGAATGTTCACCGCGTCAACTGGATGTGGGCCAATGCAGCGGTACTGAAAAAAGCCGGTGTGGCGGGCATGCCCAAAAACTGGGACGAATTCTTTGTTGCAGCTGAAAAAATTAAGAAAATCGGCCTGATTCCGGTCGCCCATGGCGGTCAGAACTGGCAAGAC
>JBLHZH010000368.1:0-3046 GCA_047629695.1 Rhodoferax sp. | reverse complement strand
GGCCATGCTGGCCTGGGACGCCGAGGCCGGCAAGGTCAACTTCGAGTTTGCCCCCAGCAAGTTTCCACCGCGCAAAACCGCTGCCAAAACGGCACCGGCAGCCGCCAAGGGCGTGAAAACAGCGGCCAAAAAAGTGGCGGCACCCAAAGCCGCGGCTAAAACGCCAGCAACCAAATCGGCAAGCAAGGTGGCCGTCAAGCCCCCGCGCAAAGCCGCCGTCAAAAGAATCGCGAATCCGGCGGCTGGCCTGCAGCCAAGCGAGGCGCTGGCTGCGGTGATCGGCACTGAGCCGGTGGCGCGACCCCAGGTCATCAAGAAGCTATGGGACTACATTAAAGCCAACAACCTGCAGGACGCGGCCAACAAGCGCGCCATCAACGCCGACACCAAATTACTGGCAGTGTTTGGCCGGCCGCAAGTCACCATGTTCGAGCTGGCCGGCATTGTCGGCAAGCATCTGAGCTGAGGCATCAACTGGCCGTATCGATCAGTCCGTCAAGGTAATACCAGCGGCCTTGTTCACGCACAAAACGACTGGTTTCGTGCAGGCGCTGGGCGCGGCCGGCTTCGCGGCAACGTGCCACAAACTCGACGCGGCCGGTATCGCCCTCGGTTTGGGTCTGGCGCACCTCCAGCCCCAGCCATTTGACTGGTTGCAGAAGCAACTCTGCCGGTGCCGTGGACGGATGCCAGGTGGCCAACAGGTAATCGGTAAGGCTCAGCACAAAAGCGCTGTACCGCGAGCGCATCAAGGCCTCGGGAGTGAGGGCATAAACACGGGGACTGGCGCCGTCATGCCAGCCCGCATGCCAGGGGCCGCAGCAAACCCGGTAGGGCTGGCCGCTGCCGCAGGGGCAGGGCATCGGGAGCGGAAGTTTCTTCATACCGGCGATGGTAACGAGCAGCGACTAAAGGGCCAGCATTTACTGTGACCGTCTTTGCGAGTTCGCCAAATCCGTTCGAGTACCGAACACGGATCTGAAACAGGGGTCTGCCAAGTACTGTGGTGCAGCGCTTGGGTTGGCGAGCAATAATTACCAGATTGGCGTCTCTGCGAGCGCAGCGTGGCAGCCCATGCCCCCGCTTCGTCTTCAACTGGCGTATATTTATGCCCGCGAATTTACGCCAAGCAGTGTGGCCGCTCTGTCCTCTGGGGCTAACAGACCGGTTGCGAGAATAGTTCTGAGCGCGCTCGGGCTTGTTCGTAGATTGACCTCTGGTTTAAGGTGTTTGGCACCGTTACCGTTCAAATATCAAGTTGCACGAAGCCATCGGCCCCCTCACCGGCGCCAGTGGTCTGGCGGTGGTGCGCGCCATTGTGGAGGGCCAGCGCGAGCCCGAAAAACGGCTGGCATTGTGTCACGCGCAGATTCGCGACAACAAGGCCGGACAAGTCACCCAGGCAAGCAGAAAAAGACGCTGGCCGCAAAAGAGGGGCGCACCGTCAACGCCCCCTGCATCCTGGAGCTGCACCACATGCTGGTCAATCTATACCAGGGCAATGATTTAGCAGTCCTGCCTGCTTATACCGACGACAACATGCTGCAAATCGTCAGCGATGTCGGCACTGACCTGAGCAAGTGACGTACCGAAAAACACTTCACCTTCTACCTAGATAGGACTGGCTCCCGGGTCCCACCAAAACGACAAACGTCGCGCCAACGTCAGGCGCAGCCGCATCCGGGTGGGAAGGCTGTTTTGTGTGATGTCACGCTCGCTGGCGTGCAGCAAAGACAGCGCCTTGGGTGGGTTTTATCGTCGCCTGGCCATGCGCCGCGGGGGCCTAGTGGCCAATATCGCTGTAGCGCGCAAACTGGTCGCCCTGTTTTGGCGCCTCATGGTCACAGGCATGGACTTTGTTGAGCAGGGGATGGCGGCCTGCGAGGCTAAGGTGCAGGAGGCCAAGCAAAGAACGCTACGCCGACTCGCCAAAGAGCTGGGGCCGCCGGTCTCTCCGATGCAGAATACCGGATAAAAAACTATATATTCATGAAAACCGTAGCGCGGCAATCCAGGAAGTCGTAGCCTGCCACGGTCTGCGATCTCGCAGAAACGACGGTACTTTTGTGTTTTACATGTCTTTAAAGGTAGACTACTTAGTTAAGTTTTCACAGAACAGCCGACAGAGGATTTAGTTGGCGACTTTCTCTATCCATGACCCCGTAGGGAAACTTTACATATGACAATTCAACAAAGAAATAACGTTCTCGTTAGGGGGCAGGGCCGGCAACCGCTAATTTTTGCCCATGGTTTTGGTTGCGACCAAGCTATGTGGCGCCTGGTCAGCCCGGCCTTTGAACAGGACTACAAAGTCGTTTTGTTTGATTACGTGGGTGTCGGCCAATCTGACCCGAATGCTTACGACCCTGAGCGCTACAGCAGCCTGAACGGCTATGCCCAGGATATTGTGGATATCTGCGAAGAACTCGATCTGCACAACGCCATTTTGGTGGGCCACTCGGTCAGCAGCATGATTTGTCTGCTGGCCACCATTGACATGCCCGAGCGCGTTGATCGGCTGGTCATGATCTGTCCGTCACCGCGTTACCTGAACGACCCGCCGGACTACAGAGGCGGTTTCGAGCGGGCCGACATTGAAGGTTTGCTTGACATGATCGAACGCAACCAGACCGGCTGGGCCAACTACCTGGCAGGCATGTTGGTGCAAAACTCGGACCAACCAACGCTGACCGAAGAGCTGGAAGCCAGCTTCTGTGCCATGGACCCCGCCATCTCGCGGCGCTTTGCCAACGCCACCTTCCGTTCGGACAACCGCCAGGATCTGGCCAAGTTACACAAACCAGTGCTGTTGCTGCAGGGCGCCCAAGATTTTATCGTCCCCACCGAGGTGGCGAGTTATCTGCACCGCAACCTGCCCGGCAGCACTTTAAAGCAAATGAAGGCCACGGGACATTGCCCGCACATGAGTCACCCCAAAGAAACTATCGCCCTCATACAGGACTACCTGAAAACGACCCCCTGAGCCACCCAACCGCCATGTCGCTTGCTACCTTCGACTTACAACACGCGCCCTGCGGCATCTTTA
>JBLHZH010000367.1:0-3052 GCA_047629695.1 Rhodoferax sp. | reverse complement strand
CCACCTGCCCAAACACTGGCCAACGATTGAAGACGGCGCCGACAAGCCCTGAATCAGGTTCAGGCGCGCAGCCGCACCAGCAAGCCGGCCGTAGAACCATCCAGCCCGCTGGCATCGCCACTGGCCAGGCGACGGCTAACGTCTTTGGCCAGCACCTTGCCCAGCTCTACGCCCCACTGGTCAAAACTGTTGATACCCCACAAACTACCGCTGACGAACACCCGATGCTCCTGCAAGGCAAGCAGCGCGCCTAAACTGGTAGGGGTTAATTCATCAAGCAACAAGAAGGTGCTGGGCCGATTTCCCGGAAAGTGACGATGCCCGCCCTCGTCCACCTGACCGAGCATCAAGGCCTGCGCCTGTGCCAATGCATTGGCCAGCAGCAACTCATGGTGGCCAGCCAGCATATGCTCCGGTTTTTTGACTGCCACAAACTCCAGCGGCACCACGTCGGTGCCCTGGTGCAAGAGCTGAAAGTAAGCATGCTGACCATTGGTACCCGGCTCGCCCCACAGCACAGGCGACGTGGCAAACGGCAGCGCTGCGCCACTGGCATCGACCCGCTTGCCATTGCTCTCCATTTCCAGTTGCTGCAAATAGGCCGGTAAGCGGCGTAAGGCGCTGTGGTACGGCGCAATTGAGCGACTGGTAAACCCGTGAAAATTTCGGTACCACAGGTCGAGCAAGGCGAGTCGCACCGGCAGGTTCTGTTCCAGCGGCGCGCTGCGAAAGTGCCCATCCATCTCATGCGCGCCTGCCAGAAACTGTCTGAAGCCGGCGGCGCCGATGGCGATGGCCAGCGGCAGGCCAATCGCCGACCAGACCGAGTAGCGTCCACCGACCCAATCCCAAAAGCCAAACGTGGTATCAATGCCAAAGGCCTTGGCCGCCGCCACATTGGTAGTCAAGGCGCAAAAATGGCGGGCTGTGTCGGTGCCGCCCTGGGCCTCAAACCAGGCCCGGGCCGACAGCGCATTGGTCAAGGTTTCGATCGTGCCAAAGGTCTTGCTGGCAATCACAAACAGGGTACTGGCCGGCCTGACGCGCGCCAACACCGAAGCCAATTCATGGCCGTCTACATTTGACACAAAGTGAAAGCGTTTGCCCGGCACGGCAAATGTCTCCAGCGCCAGCACCGCCATTTGCGGCCCCAGGTCGGAGCCGCCGATACCGATGTTTACCACATCGGTGATGCGGGCGTCGGCTCGCACCGTGTCGGCGTAGGCCAGCATGGTGTCCAGCACCACATGTACCGCGGCCAGCTCGGCGGTCAAAGGGCCGGCGGTGGCCGGACCGCCGTCAGCCGGCGTTCTCAACAACCAGTGCATCACCGCACGCTGTTCGGTACTGTTGACGGGCTCACCGGCAAACAGCGCGGCCCGATGCGGCTCGACTCCGGTCTGGCGTGCCAGATCAAACAGCAGTTGCTGCGTGGCCACATCAATCCGGTTTTTGGAGAGGTCAGCAAACACATGGGGTGCCGTCTGGCTGAAAGCCTCAAAGCGGGCCGGCTCGGTGGCAAAGGCTTGGCGCACATCAAAGGCTTGGCCGCTGACCTGAAAAGCCACCTGCAAGGCTGCCCAGGCCGGCGTGCGATCACAACGAAGGCGGGCCATATTCAGGCCGCCAGCAACAGTTGGTCGAGCTTACCGGCATCAACGGAAAAAGTACGAATGCCTTCGGCCAGCTTCTCGGTCGCCATCGCATCTTCATTCAGGGCAAAGCGAAAGCCCGCCTCGTCGTAATGCAGCGGATGCAAGTCTAGCGATTGAGCCGCCTGCGCATCCAGGGCGCGCACCAGTGGGGTCTCGGTAGCGGCCAGTGTGGCCAATAAATCCGGGCTGATGGTCAGTAAGTCGCAGCCCGCCAGCGCGGTAATTTGACCCACGTTGCGAAAGCTCGCGCCCATCACTTCGGTGGCGATACCAAATTTTTTATAGTAGTTGTAAATCTGCTGCACCGACTGCACGCCAGGGTCATTGGCACCTGTCTTGTCAGCCTCGACCCAAGCGGCACCCGCTGACTTTTTGTACCAGTCGTAAATGCGACCGACAAAGGGAGAAATCAGCTGCACTTTGGCCTGACCACAGGCCACCGCCTGGCAGTGCGAGAACAGCAGAGTCAAGTTGGTATGAATGCCGCGCCGCTGCAGTTGCTCGGCCGCCGCAATGCCCTCCCAGGTCGCGGCCACCTTGATCAGCACCCGGTCCACATGAATGCCTTGTGCCTGATACAGCTCGATCAGGCGCTCACCACGGGCGACACTGGCGTTGGTGTCGAAACTCAGACGGGCATCCACCTCGGTCGAGACCCGACCCGGAATGAGGGACAAAATCTCAACGCCAAAGCGCACCAGCAGGCGGTCGGTGATCTCGTCCAGCGGTCGACCCCGGAATTGGGCCACGGTGCTACTCAGCAAAGACGCATAGTCCGGCTTTTGCACCGCCTTGAGAATCAGCGACGGGTTGGTGGTGGCATCTTGCGGCTGGTAGAGGGCGAGTTGCTTGAAGTCGCCAGTGTCGGCCACCACGGTGGAGAATTGTTTTAGGGCGTCAAGTTGGTTCATAAAAAAAGAAGTGACAGTGTCCAGGTTAAAAAACAGTTACGCGGTAACGTTGAATTATGAGTGAAACAAAGTTACATTACTAGATCGTATTTTATGTAACTAAAAATCATGAGTTTCGATCTTGTTTTGTTTGGCGGCACTGGCGACCTAGCCTGGCGCAAATTGATGCCAGCCCTGTTTCAGGCCTTTCGTCATGGCACGCTGCCCCCCAGCGGGCGCATTATTGGCGTCGGTCGCGACGACCTGAGTAATGATCAATACCGGGAACAGATCCGCGCCCGCTTTGACCAGGTCGAACTGGCTAAGCGCCCCAGTGTGGAAGAATTCAGTCGCTTTGCCGCTCTGCTCGAATTTGTCCAGATGGATTTATCGCGGCCCGGCGACTATGCCCACTTGGCCGCCGCCCTGGCACAACGCCAGGCCGAAACCGTGGTGATGTATGTAGCGACTGCGCCCAGCCTCTTTACCATTGTCTGCGAACAACTG
>JBLHZH010000366.1:0-3052 GCA_047629695.1 Rhodoferax sp. | reverse complement strand
CGCCGTCTTGCAGTACGTCTTTTTGCGCCAGTCCGAGGCTGAAAGCGGTGGAGCGTGAGCCACTGGCGCCGTCGATCAGGGAGATGCCGGTGTTGTTGTACGCGGCGGTGTGGCCCAGTGTGGCCATGGCGGAAAAAGTTGTCTTCTGCGTCAGCGGCAGGGCCCCTGCCAGGGTCACGAAGGAGGTGCGAGGTGTCGCCGCCAAGGCCAGCGCGCCCGAGCCGGTCATGCCCAGGACCGAGTTGGTTTCCTGCAATTGACCGACGGTGGCTACCGTGGTGATATTGAAAATCGTTTTTTGCATTTCCATCATGGTCATGGACCGTGCTGCGACCGGATTCGCCAACTGGTGCAGCGACGAGGCATTGGAGGCCGATTGGTTAAGTGCGCCCATGCGCAGTACCGTGCCGTCCTTGAAGGTGGTACCAAAGCCCAAGTGGGCGGCAGAGTCCGTCAGGCCCAAATAAGGGGCGTTGAAGCGATTACCTTCCCCGTTCAGGCTCAGCGGAGTCATGTCGGTCGACTGCAGGCCAAAAAAGGAACCGGTGGTGCCGCCACTGCCAAAGCCGTAGGAGGTGCCTTTGTCATTGGAAAAACTGTAGCTCATCCGGCCCAGGCCGGCCGCCGTGTCGACGCCAGCGAATGCGGCGCCCTGGGGTTGGGCGGCCAGCGGCGCATACTCTGCAAAAAACTTGACGCCATTGATGCTGGCTGTCTTGGTTGCAGCCATGGGCGTAGCTTGCATGGCCACATTAGCGCCAGACACGTTGCCCGCCAGGCTGATAGCGAAGGCGCGGTTAAATTTATCAACCGCCAACGTGTTAACCGATTTCAGGCTGGCGGCCATGCCGGTTGTAGAGCCAGTCAGGCTCGAGGCACTGTAGCTCACGGCTGCGCCAGATTTGGTGCCGACGTTCAAGGTCCCCAAGGGTTGCAGGGAGGCGCCCACATTGATCAGGCCCCAGCCGTACATCGGGTCGGCTGTAGTGCGGCTGGCGCAGAGGTCGGCACTGACCGTGCCGCTGCATAAACGGGTGGCTGACTGGAAAATGATTTGTGCCAGATCGGCCGCACCCAGAAAATTCCAGTTGCTTTTGATTAGCGCCGCCTGACCCGCCACCACGGGCGTTGCCATGGAAGTGCCGGACATGGTGGCATAACTGCTTTGCTGGGTGGGCGTGGAGTAGGTCGAGGCCACACTCACGCCCGGTGCGAAAACAGTCCAGTTCGCCAAGGTGGGGTCGTAGTTGCTAAAAGAGGCTTTTTGGTTCTTGGCATCGAGTGCGCCGACGGCAATGATTTGACCCTGGGCCCAGTCAGCCTTGGCAAACGCGGCCGGCCAGCTGCCGGTGGATTTGCCGTCATTGCCCAGTGCCGCCGTAATCAGGGTGCCCTTATTCACGGCATTCTGGATGTTAGGCTGCAGGGAGGGCCCGCCGGTGCCCAGGCTCAGGGAGAGGATCGGCGCCTTTTGCACGTTCACAACCCAGTCGATGCCGCGCCCGATGGTTACGCTGCTACTGCCGCCGGTGGTAAACACCTTGGCCATCACGAGTTTGGCACCCGGTGCCACGCCCTCAAACAGGCCTCCATGGGCGGTCGTGCCGGCAATGATGCCTGATACATGGGTGCCATGTCCCAGCTGATCGGTGACGTCGCTGCCGCCGGTGACGGCGTTGTAGGTGGCCAGCACTTGGCCGTTGAGGGACGGGTGATTGACCTGCACGCCGGAATCAACTACACCGACGGTAACGCTGGCGCCATTACCTGCTCCCAGCTGGCTGGCGTAGGGCTTGTTGATCTGGTTGAGCCAACCTTGGTAAGCGCGTGCCTTGCTCTCGGCAAGGGTTGGGGAAAATTGAAGGGCTAAAGGCTCGACGACCGGCGCGTTATTGAGTGCAAAGGCGTTAGAACAGAGTGCGCCAAAAATGGCAACGGTTGCGTAGTTGAATTTGAACACGAAGTCCCCTTATTTAGTAAAAAATAAGGCGACGCAAACCTGAATAGCATCATGACGGTGACACAACCCCGGCGGCCCCGCTAGCATGACAATTCCTGAAAATTGTCGAAGCCCGGTGGCTTTGCGTCCCCGACTTTCGCCAGGTTTGCCTTTGTCAGCTTTCTCTAAATGAGCACGAACATCTGACCGTGATCATCAAACATAAAAGTCAAATTTATGTTTAATGGAAATTTAATTTTATCTACTTTCGTATTTTTTCGCTTGATATCTATCCATATTTATGTACTACAGTTCAGATAATCCTTGCCGATAAGCCAATTTCAAGCGTTAAAACTAGAAATTCTCCACCTAGGAATGTAAATCTATCTCCTGTGTCCCAGTACACTTATGTTGCAGGTGCGATTGGAAATAAATTTCCGCAATGTCTGTAGGGAATAGGGCTGAGCAGCATTCAATCCAGTAAATTCAGAAAAGCATAACGCCTTTTATGGGCAAATAATCATGCTTTGTAGTCGTAGCGACATACGCTCTAGTTTGGATCAAGTTCTCAAATGCAAGGAACTTGCCGACTCACCAGGGAAGCGGCGTGCCGTCGTGGTTAAAAAATCCACCTGAATCAGTTGCGCACAAACCATCCAGCAGCGCCAGCAGGCGGTGGGCCGCGTCGGTCGGAGCCTGCACATCGAGGCCGGTTTTGGCAAAAGGGGCGGACAAGGCGCTGTGCACCGTGCCGGGGTGCAGTGCCACGCAAAGTGCTGCGGGCTGGCGGCGGCGCAACTCAATGGCGGCGGTGTGCACCAACTGGTTCAGGGCTGCCTTGCTGGCGCGGTAGCTGTACCAGCCGCCCAGACGGTTGTCGCCAATGCTGCCGACTTTGGCCGACAGCGTGGCAAACACCGCTTTGCCCTGTTTGGGTAGCAGTGGTAATAAATGCTTCATTAGCAGCGCCGGGCCGATGGCGTTGATGGCAAAGGTGTGGGCCATCTGTACCGGGTCGAGTTGTTGCCAGCTTTTCTCGGGTTGGTAGCCGTCGCCGTGCAGCGTGCCGGTGGCATCAATCACCAGACGCAGGTCCAGCTTTTGCGCCACTAC
>JBLHZH010000365.1:0-3063 GCA_047629695.1 Rhodoferax sp. | reverse complement strand
ACGGTCACGAAATTGATTTAATGTGCCCGTCCCGAAAGTGGAATGGCCGGCTCAGTTGCCTATTCTGGATCTTGATTTGTCCAAGGCTATCCACCGTTAGACACCAGGCGTAAAAAAAGACTTGGCGTTTCCGCTAAGTCCTTGATTTACAACACTAATTTTGGTGGGCGATGCAAGTTTCGAACTTGCGACCCCTGCAGTGTGAATGCAGTGCTCTACCCCTGAGCTAATCGCCCTGAATTCGTTTCAGGTAAGCCTATGATTATGCCTTAGTTTTGAGCCGTTACTCGCCATACAGTTTTACTGCCGCTGGATTTATCGATTTGTTTCAAAATATCTTCGTGTGCAGCGATATCCTGGTCGTTGGCCACCAGCAGCGGCAAGGCAATACCAGTCAGGTCTATCAGCGCCACATGGGGGCCATCGCCCTGCTCCGGTCCGCCATCCATAACCAGCGCGTTTTGCCCACGTGTCAGGCTGATATAAACGTCGGCCAGTAGCTCGGCATCCAGCAGAGCACCGTGCAAGGTGCGCCCCGAGTTGTCAACCCCCAGTCGTGAGCACAAGGCATCCAGTGAATTGCGTTTGCCCGGGTATATTTCTTTCGCCATGGCCAGGGTGTCGGTGACGCTGGCGACAAATTCCTTAAAATGAGGCCGGCCCATCAGCTCCAGTTCCTTGTTTAAGAAACCCACATCGAACGCAGCGTTGTGGATGACAATTTCCGCGTCTTGCAAATAAGCCAAAAGGTCGTCCGCTATGGCAGAAAATTGGGGCTTGTCCTTGAGAAACTCAGTGGTGATGCCGTGTACCTTGAGCGCTTCTTCGTGGCTGTCACGCCCCGGGTTGACATAGAAGTGTTTGTTATAGCCTGTCAGCTTGCGGTTAAGCAGCTCAACGCAGCCAATTTCAATAATGCGGTCGCCGTTATCAGGCGACAGACCGGTGGTTTCGGTATCAAGAAAAATTTGACGCATAAAGGCTCCAGACGATCGCGTTTTTTCGGTCAGTGCAGTTCTTTGGCGTGGTTGACCGTGTATTTGGGGATCTCGACCACGACATCTTTTTGCGCCAAAAAGGCCTGGCAACTCAAGCGCGAATTGGGCTCCAGACCCCAGGCCCGGTCCAGCAAGTCTTCTTCGTTTTCATCCAGCTCATTGAGTGACGCAAAACCTTCGCGCACGATGATGTGACAGGTGGTGCAGGCGCAGCTCATGTCACAGGCATGCTCGATGTTGATCTTGTTCTCCAGCAAGGCCTCACAGATGGAGGTTCCCGCAGGGGCCGAAATTTCAGCGCCTTGGGGACAGTATTCGGGGTGGGGTAATATTTTGATGGTGGGCATGGTGGTATCTGTTAGGTCTTATTCAGACTGTCGCTATGTTTTTGCCGGCAAGGGCTTTTTGAATTCCGCGGTTCATTCGCATGGCGGCAAAGGCCTCCGTGCCTTTGGCGAGTGCTTGTGTAACGGCTTCAATCAAGGCAGGGTCTTCCAGCGGCCGGGCGGTGCTGACGGCAGTCATGAGGGCATCAATCTGGGCGCGGTCGGCTTCAGTCAACAAATCGGCATCTGCCGCCAAGGCACTCTGGGTCGCCAAGACCATACGGTCACTGTCGACACGGGCCTCAACCAGAGCACGCGACTTCATGTCGACATCAGCAGTGGTAAAGCTGTCTTGCAGCATCTTGGCGATTTGATCATCGCCCAGACCATAAGAGGGTTTCACGTCAATACGCGCTTCAACGCCGCTAATTTGTTCATGCGCACTGACATTAAGCAAGCCATCGGCATCCACCGTAAAGGTGACGCGAATGCGGGCCGCACCGGCAGTCATGGGGGGAATCCCGCGCAACTCAAAACGCGCCAGGCTACGGCAGTCTGCCACCAGATCACGCTCGCCCTGCACCACGTGCAAGGCCAAAGCAGTCTGACCATCTTTGTAAGTAGTGAAGTCTTGTGCCTTGGCCGTCGGAATGGTTTCATTGCGCGGCACAATGCGCTCGACCAAACCACCCATGGTCTCGACGCCGAGGGACAAAGGAATCACGTCCAGCAGCAGCAAGTCGCCGCCCAGGTTGTTGCCGGCCAGTTGATTCGCCTGAATGGCAGCCCCCAGCGCCACGACTTCATCGGGGTTGAGGTTGGTGAGGGGCGGGCGACCAAAGAAATTGGCCACAGCTTGCTGAATTTGCGGCATGCGGGTGGCGCCGCCCACCATGACGACACCTTTAACTTCATCAATCGGTAATTTAGCATCACGCAGGGCTTTGCGTATCGCCGTTATCGTGCGGGCCGTCAAACCGCTGGTGACGCTCTCAAACTGCACAACAGAGACGTCCAGTACGACGTTTTTTTCTGTCAGCGCTGCGTTAAAAACCGCGGATGCCATCTGGGTCAACGCTTCCTTGCAAGTCCGGGCTGCGACCTTGAACGCCGCTTTATCGGTGGCGCTAAGCGCTTGGGCACCGGTTTGTTGCAGGACCCATTCAACCAGGGCGTGGTCGTAATCGTCGCCACCCAGAGCTGAGTCGCCGCCGGTGGCAATGACTTCAAACACACCCTGCGTCAGCCGAAGTATTGAGATATCAAATGTGCCGCCACCCAGGTCATAGATGGCGTAGACGCCTTCACTGCCGTTGTCCAGGCCGTAGGCAATAGCGGCGGCCGTGGGCTCACTGATCAAGCGCAGCACATTAAGGCCCGCCAGTTGTGCCGCGTCTTTGGTAGCCTGCCGCTGAGCGTCGTCAAAATAAGCAGGCACCGTGATGACCGCACCATAAACATCGTCGCTAAAGGTGTCTTCAGCCCGGTAGCGTAGGGTTGCCAGAATATCGGCACTGACCTCGACCGGCGATTTCTCTCCCTGAACCGTCTGCAGGCCCAACATGCCAAGGTGCTCGACAAAATGGTAGGGCAGTTTGTCATGCCCCTGCACGTCGCTTAGACTGCGTCCCATAAAACGCTTGACAGAGGCAATGGTGTTTTCAGGGTCAAGCGCCAATGCATCTTGAGCCGCAAAACCAATTTGACGGCCACCACCAGCCACGTAATGAACGATAGAC
>JBLHZH010000364.1:0-3082 GCA_047629695.1 Rhodoferax sp. | reverse complement strand
TTGGCCTGCCGGGCAATCCGGTGGCCGTAATGGTGACTTTTCTGGCCTTTGTACGCCCGGCACTGCTGCAGATGATGGGTTGCAGCGTCACTGCGCCGCCGCTGCTCAAGGCCCGCAGCATGGAAGCCCTGCGTAAAAAACCCGGTCGCACCGAGTACCAGCGCGGCACCGTCAGTCGCGCCTCAGACGGAACTTTGCAGGTCAAGATTACTGGCAACCAGGGCTCCGGCGTGCTGAGCTCCATGGTGCAGGCCAACGGCCTAATTCTGCTGCACCACGCCCAGGGTAACGTGGCCCCAGGGGATGAAGTTGATGTAATGATGTTTGACGGCGTGATCTGAACCGTATTGAATCCGGGACCCTCCGGGACGAAGTGCAACCTCGCCGTGACAACTTTACTTGGGGTGTCGTAACGCCAGCTCGACACCCCGGTTGGCCAACATATCGGCATGCTCGTTGCCGGGGTCGCCATTATGGCCGCGCACCCAACGCCAGTCAATCGTATGCCCAGCTGTACTGACCAGCGTATCCAGACGCTGCCAGAGATCCACATTTTTTACCGGCTGTTTGGCAGCGGTGCGCCAGCCCCGGGCTTTCCAGCCACTAAGCCACTCGGTAATACCTTTGAGCACGTACTGACTGTCCACATGCAGCGTCACATGGCAGGGCCGTTTCAGGGCCGTCAGGGCCTCAATGACCGCCAGCATTTCCATGCGGTTGTTAGTAGTGTCCAATTCACCGCCAAACAACTCTTTTTGCGCATCTGAAGACTTTAACAAGGCACCCCAGCCACCCGGTCCCGGATTGCCCTTGCAGGCGCCATCGGTGTAAATTTCTATCACGTTCAATCCAGATTCCTTTGATTTTTTTTCTGCTGGGCATCAGCCCGATTTAATGTTGTGCTGTTGACCACCGAGACCGGCACCGCGGCCAACACCTTAGGTGCTTTCCAGCCCGGACTCAGCAGCGTCATGCTGCGCACCCGTTTAACCGCCACCAAAAAATAGGCTGCGCCCAAAATAGGCCACCAGCGACTGCCCGCACGGTCCATCCAGTCGAGGCGTTGTAACCATTTTTCGTTTGAAAATGAAGGTTTATAACAGCCAAAGTGACCGACCGTCACCTCAAAACCCAGTAACCGCAACCAATCGCGCAAACGCCAATAACCAATAAAGCCACCTTGCGGTAAAAACAACTGGCCACAACCCAAGCGATGATATAGCTGCGTTCGCCGCTGACGTAAACCCCATAACGATACCGGGTTCAAGCCGCAGATCACGACTCGGCCCTCCGGTACGAGCACCCGCTCGACCTCGCGCAAAGTAGTGTGCGGATCCCTTGACAGCTCAAGAGAATGTGGCAAAACTACCAAGTCCAAGCTGCTGGCGGGGAAAGGCAGGGCCGAGAAATCCGTCACAATAGACGCATTTGAAAGAGGGATATCAGTGGCTAACCATCGGTGCGGCATGCGGTTGGCACCGAGCGCATCCAGCCCGGGCAACCCCAATTGCAAGGCATGAAAACCAAAAATATCAGCGACCGCCAGATCAAGTTGAGCCTGCTCCCACGCTAGCAGGTAGCGCCCTGGCGATGTCGCAAGCCAAGCCTGCATATCTATAATTTGATCGCTCATGAAGTTAATACCACTCCCCGCTTTTACCGACAATTACATTTGGATGTTGCACGATGGCTGCCGCGCGCTGGTCGTGGACCCCGGTGATACCCAGCCCGTGCTGGCGGCTTTGCAGCAACTTAACTTACAACTTGACGCCATTTTAGTCACGCACCACCATACTGACCACACGGGTGGCGTGGCAGCCTTGCGCAAAGCTACAGGCGCCAAAGTATTTGGCCCCATGCGTGAAAACATGCCCGAACCGCTGACCCGACTGGAGGATGGAGAGACCCTGCAGTCGCTCGGACTCACATTTCGGGTTATTGCGGTGCCTGGCCATACCGCCGGTCATATCGCTTTTTATAGCGAACCGCAAGACGCGGCGCCCCTGCTTTTTTGTGGCGACACCCTCTTCAGCGCTGGCTGTGGCCGACTGTTTGAAGGCACGCCGGCCCAGATGCTGGCTTCGCTGGACCGCCTGGCCGCGTTACCGGACACCACACGGGTCTGCTGCACCCACGAATACACCCTGAGCAACCTTAAATTTGCACTCGCCGTGGACCCGGCCAACGAGGATCTGGCCAAATACGCGGCCGACGCCCGTGACTTGCGCGCACGCCAGCAACCCACCCTGCCCTCCAACTTGCTGCTGGAGCGCCAGATCAACCCTTTTTTGCGTACCCGTCAGACTGCCCTAATTCAATCGGCGCAAGGCTTTGACGCATCAGCCCACGACGAAGTGCAGGTTTTTGCTGCGCTTCGCCTATGGAAAAATAAGTTCTAATGAAATTTATCCATCTTGTTTGCCTGACCAGCCTGGTCTGGCTCACCGGCTGTGCCACCACGGGCATACCCACCGCCATCGCTCCAGCGGCGGGCACCGAATCGACCGGCCTGACACCCCCCGGCAGCCGGTCGTTTTCAACTTACGGTCTCAAACCGATCATCCCCGGCGGTATCTTACTACCCATCAAAGCGACCCAAGCCGGCTCCGAAGCGGTGGCTCAACTGTCGCCACCGGCTGACTTATGGGACCGTATGCGACTCGGCTTTGGGATGCCTGACATCGAAAATAACCTAGTGCGCGACAGTGAGCAGTGGTATTCCACACGTCCTGATTACATGTTGCGCATGACCGAACGCTCTCGAAAATACCTGTTTCATATTGTTGAAGAACTGGAAATGCGCAATATGCCGACCGAGTTGGCACTGTTACCTTTTATAGAAAGCGCCTTTAACCCCTTAGCCGTCTCAAGCGCCAACGCGGTCGGCATGTGGCAATTCATGCCCGCCACAGGGCGACATTTTGAACTGAAACAAAATGCCTTTCGTGACGATCGACGTGACGTTCTGGCCTCCACCCGGGCGGCGCTGGACTACCTGCAAAGACTGCACACCATGTTTGGCGACTGGCACCTGGCGCTGGCCGCTTACAACTGGGGCGAAGGCAGTGTTGGTCGGGCCATT
>JBLHZH010000363.1:0-3090 GCA_047629695.1 Rhodoferax sp. | reverse complement strand
TTTAGCAATCCCACCGTCACCAGCATGGAGCAGAGACTGGCTGCGCTGGAGGGCACCGAGGCCTGTATCGGCACCGCCAGTGGCATGGCCGCCACCACCCTGATGTGCATGGGCTTGCTCAAAGCGGGCGACCACGTCATTTGCTCGCAAAGCGTCTTTGGCTCCACGCTGCGCCTGTTTGCCGGTGAGTTTGGCAAGTTTGGCGTGCAAACCACTTTTGTCTCGCAAACTGATGTGGCGCAATGGCAGGCCGCCCTTCAGCCCAATACACGTTTGCTGTTTGCCGAGACCCCAACCAATCCGTTGACCGAAGTCTGTGACATTACGGCACTGGCCCAAGTGGCGCATGCGGCCGGAGCCTTGCTGGCGGTGGACAATTGTTTCTGCTCCCCGGCCCTGCAGCAACCTGTCAAAATGGGCGCTGACATCATCATTCACTCCGGCACCAAATACCTCGATGGCCAGGGCCGGGTGATTGCCGGTGCCCTGTGCGCGAGCCAGAAGTTGATTGATGAAAAGTTTATGCCTGTCATGCGCAGTTGTGGTCTGACCCTGTCAGCCTTCAACGCCTGGGTGGTTCTTAAAGGCATGGAAACGCTGACGATCCGGATGATGGCGCAAAGTGAGGGCGCGCTGGCGCTGGCCACCTGGCTGGAGGCCCAGCCGCAAGTGGCGCGGGTTTATTACCCCGGCCTGGCTTCGCACCCGCAACATGCACTGGCGATGGCGCAACAGTCTGGTCTGGGGGGCGCTGTGCTGTCGTTTGACGTCAGGGCGGGCGATCCGGTCGAGGGGCGCAAAAACGCCTTTCATGTGATCGACAGCACGTTGGTGTGCTCCATCACGGCTAATCTGGGTGACACCAAAACCACCATTACGCACCCGGCCAGCACCTCGCACGGGCGCATCTCCGAAGCCCAGCGACAGGCCGCCGGTATCGGTCAGGGTCTGATTCGCGTGGCGGTGGGACTGGAACACATTGATGACCTGAAAGCCGATCTGGCGCGCGGTTTAGAGACCCTCTCATGACACAAAAAATACGCACTCGCTTTGCACCGTCCCCCACTGGCTTTATTCACCTCGGCAATATCCGCTCGGCCCTGTACCCTTGGGCCTTTGCCCGCGCCAGCGGCGGCGACTTTATCTTGCGTGTTGAAGATACCGATGTCGAACGCTCGACTCAGGCCGCCGTCGATGTCATCATCGAAAGCATGGCCTGGCTGGGCTTGGACTATGACGAAGGCCCGTTCTATCAGATGCAGCGCATGGACCGTTATAAAACGGTGCTGGCCGAGTTGCAGGCCGCCGGCCATGTCTACCCGTGCTACATGAGTGTCGAGGCGCTTGATGCCCTGCGCGAGAGCCAGATGGCCGCCAAAGAAAAACCCCGTTACGACGGCACTTGGCGGCCGGCATCCGGTAAAAGCCTACCGGCTATTCCTGAGGGCGTCAAGCCGGTCTTGCGCTTTAAAAATCCGCAAGGTGGCTCGGTGGTTTGGGACGACAAGGTCAAGGGCCGCATTGAGATTAGCAACGACGAACTCGACGACCTGGTGATTGCCCGGCCCGACGGCACGCCAACCTACAACTTCTGTGTCGTGGTGGACGACCTGGACATGGCGATCACCCATGTGATTCGCGGTGACGATCACGTCAACAACACGCCGCGCCAGATCAACATCTTTTTGGCCCTGGGCAAAGAACCACCGGTCTATGCCCATCTGCCGACCGTGCTCAACGAGCAGGGCGAAAAAATGAGCAAACGCAGCGGCGCCAAGCCGGTGACGCAATTCCGTGACGAAGGCTACCTGCCCGATGCCATGGTGAACTATCTGGCGCGTCTGGGCTGGAGCCATGGCGATGACGAAATTTTTAGTCGTGAGCAGTTTTTGGCTTGGTTCAGCCTTGACCACTTGGGCCGCAGCGCGGCACAGTTTGACGAAACCAAGTTGCGCTGGGTCAATGCACAACACCTAAAGGCCCTGAGCGATGAGGCGCTGGCCAACTACGTGACGGCGCACTTGCAGCAGCGTGGCATTGTGGTGGACGAGCGCCTGGCGCCTATCTGCGGTTTGTTCAAAGACCGCTGCGACACCACCGTGGCTTTGGCCGACTGGGCCGCCACCTTCTATGGCGACATCACGCCCAACCCCGAGGAGTTTGCCAAGCACGTGACCGATGCCGTCAAGCCTGCCTTGCAGATGCTGGGGGATAAGCTCGCGGCCTGTGTGTGGGATAAATCGTCCATAGCTGCAGCCATCAAGGAAGTGCTGGCCGAAAATGGGCTTAAAATGCACCAGCTGGCAATGCCGGTGCGTGTGTTGGTTATGGGTACGGCCCAGACGCCTTCGCTGGATGCGGTACTTGAATTAAGTAAAAAAGAAAAAGTTTTGAGTCGCTTGGGAATTGCCTGATTTATCACGCTATAATTTGAGGCTTGGAAGTAACAAACAATGTAAAAAATGTTTGGCGGTTACGGGGGTATAGCTCAGCTGGGAGAGCGCTTGCATGGCATGCAAGAGGTCAGCAGTTCGATCCTGCTTATCTCCACCAAAATTTCTGAAAAAGAGTTTGAAAATTCTTTTGTTAGTTGAGACGGAAGTCTAAGGTTCTGACCCCATCGTCTAGAGGCCTAGGACACTACCCTTTCACGGTAGGTACCGGGGTTCGAATCCCCGTGGGGTCGCCAAGATTCATCACGAGATGATCAAAGCGCAAGTAGGTAACAGCCTGTTGGTAACAGCAAGTGGCTTGTCTCGTAAGAGAAAATGTTACCACTACCAGGAGTGGTAGTTCAGTTGGTTAGAATACCGGCCTGTCACGCCGGGGGTCGCGGGTTCGAGTCCCGTCCACTCCGCCAAAACAGAAGCCCTAAGTAGTTCATCTACTTGGGGCTTTCCTATTTCTGTCCCCTTTCGTCTTTTTCCGGCCATCGGCAGTTTTACGTTTATTTTGCAGTCGGTAAAAAAGTGCCACTCCAGCCACCGCCTGTAATACGCAGCTGGTCTGAACCTAGCCGTGTCAGCGTGAAGGTTCCGCCGTTGAACAAGGCCAATTGCAAAAGCCAATTGGCAGCCGGTCCCATGCGAA
>JBLHZH010000362.1:0-3098 GCA_047629695.1 Rhodoferax sp. | reverse complement strand
TCCTCCCCAACCACGGTGAGCAGCGAGGAATGGGCCCCGAGCGTCACCACGTTGTAGGCCACATTGGCAGCGCCCCCATTGCGTTCTTCTTCGCGGGTGACGCGCACCACCGGCACCGGAGCCTCAGGTGAAATACGGTCTACGACGCCGTACCAGTAACGGTCCAGCATCACATCACCTACCACCAGTACCCGTGCTCTGGAAAGCTGCTCTTTTGATATTGTCATGACCTGCAAAGCATCACTCATAGTTCTTCGACCCGGCATGGCGGATAGCTGTCCCAAGCCTGGCAGCCGGGGCATTGCCAAAAATGTTGTTTGGCTTCAAAGCCGCAGGCAGCACAACGGTAGCGCATTAACGGCCTTACAGCCTGATCGAGGGCGCGTTGGACCTGGGGATGAAACTGCTCGTGTTCGAATTTCTCACCTGCAATCCATTTGGCAGCGGCCACCAGCGACGGCTCACGCTCAAGGTGTCGAACGTACCAGTCTCGCGCTGTGGGCGAAGGGGTGGGCAGGGCGGCTTCGAGGCTGACGATGGTGTCCAGCACGTCGAGCGAAGGTGCCTGTTCGTAACTGGCTTTGAGCAGAGTCAGGGCCTCGGCGGACTGACCAATGACTTGCGCGTAGTTGGCCAGCGGCGCAGCAATCAGAGGCGTGCTCATCGGCGAGAGTTCAAGTGACTTCTTTAACGTGTCAAAGGCGGCCTGAGCCTGCTCTTGGCTGGCCAGCAGGCTGGCCAGGTCGATGCGCGGTCGTGCTGCCGCAGGTGCAGTTTCTAACGCCTCCTGCAGCAGATGACGGGCTTGCTCCCTGTCATTGTTTGCCCGGCAGGTCGCCGCTTGCTCGCATAAATAATGGGCTAGACGGGCATCAAAATTGCCTTGACCCGATTGTGCGAGCTTTTGGGCAATTTGCGCGGCCTGAAGCCAGTCTCGGCTGCGCTCGTAGTTGGCCAGCAGGGCCAGTCGAGCCTGCGCTTCAAAGGGGCTTCCCTCGAGCTTGATCAGGGCCGTTTCGGCCCGGTCGAGCAGGCCCGCCTTGAGGTAGTCCAGGGCCAGTGCATGCTGTGCACGCTGTCGGTCGACCAAGTTCAGGTCGCCACGCGACAACAGGTGTTCATGCACGCGTACCGCACGCTCATACTCGCCACGGCGACGAAATAGGTTGCCCAGTGCAAAGTGCAGTTCGGAGGTGTCAGGGTCGTTTTGTACCGCTTCAATGAAGGCGTCAATGGCTTGGTCCTGCTGCTCATTGAGCAAAAAGTTGAGGCCTTTAAAATAGGCTTTAGGGGCCCGACGGTTTTCAATGCGGAGTTGGCGCAGGTCAAAGCGCGAGGCCAACCAACCTAGCACAAAGGCTAGGGGCAATCCCAGCAGGATCCAGCTCAGGTCAAAGTCCATGCGGAGGACTGTTGAGCGGCGTACTCTGGGGTTCTTGTACCTCGGCGCCGGCTAGCGGTATTAACTTGGCTACGGTGGCGGCGCGACGCTCTTTCCACCAACGCGGCACCATGGCCAGCACGCCGACGGACAAACCGATTGCAAAAGCGCTCAGCACGACCAGAACCTGCGGCGCACGCCATTGCGTACCAAAGAAAAAATACACCGTAGTGTCTTGTTGGTTGTTCAGCGCGAAGGCAAACAGGGTAAAAAAAATGGCTGCCTTAAGTATCCACTTAAGCAGCCACATAAGGTGTTTCATCGATCTTTCCCTAGTGACGTCTTGATTCTAACGTCTGACTCGGGTTCAAATAGAGGGGGGGGTTACGATTCGGCAGTTCGCCGGTCGACCGCTTCCCGCAGGGCTTTACCGGGCTTGAAATGCAGCACCCGTTTTTCAGGAATCGCTACACTTTCGCCGCTGCGGGGATTGCGCCCAATGCGGGACGCCCGGTGGTTGATTGAGAAACTGCCAAAACCCCGAATTTCAATTCGGTTCCCGCCTGCCAGTGACTCATTCATCGCATCCAGGATGGTCTTGACAGCCGATTCTGCATGGCGCTGCGTGAGTTGGCTAAAGCGTGCCGCAAGTTCTTCAACAAGTTCAGAGCGAGTCATTGTAGTACCCAAAAAAATAAGGGACAAACCGTACCCTCAGCACAGATTTTTGTCTACGCTGGCGGGCCGGTTTGTCCCGACGAAGAAGCCGTCTTAGCTGTTGTTGTCTAACTTGGCGCGCAACAAAGCACCCAAGCTGGTGGTACCGGCGTTTTCGCGAGCTGATTGCTGGCTCATGGTCGACATAGCTTCGTTTTGATCAGCCGCATCCTTGGCCTTGATCGACAACTGGATATTGCGGGTCTTGCGATCCACGTTAACCACCACGGCGGTAACTTCGTCACCTTCCTTGAGCACGTTACGGGCATCTTCCACGCGGTCGCGTGAGATTTCCGAAGCGCGCAGGTAGCCGATGATGTCATCGCCCAGATCGATTTCAGCGCCTTTGGCATCCACGGTTTTGACCTTGCCCGTAACGATCTGACCCTTGTCGTTGATTGTGGCAAAGGTGGTGAACGGATCGGAGTCCAACTGCTTGATACCCAGGGAGATGCGTTCGCGGTCCACGTCCACAGCCAGCACCAGTGCTTCGACTTCCTGGCCCTTTTTGTATTCGCGCACAGCGGTTTCGCCGGGCTCGTTCCAAGACAGATCGGAGAGGTGAACCAGACCGTCGATACCGGCAGCCAAGCCCACAAACACGCCGAAGTCGGTAATGGACTTGATAGGGCCCTTCACACGGTCGCCGCGCTTGGTGTTCTGAGCAAATTCTTGCCAAGGATTAGCTTTGCATTGCTTCATGCCCAAAGAAATACGGCGTTTGTCTTCGTCGATTTCCAGAACCATGACTTCAACTTCGTCACCCAAGGCAACGATCTTGCTTGGCGCCACGTTCTTGTTGGTCCAGTCCATCTCGGATACGTGGACTAGGCCTTCGATTCCAGGCTCGAGTTCCACAAATGCGCCGTAATCGGCGATGTTTGTGATCTTGCCAAACATGCGCGTACCCTGGGGGTAGCGGCGGTTCACGCCCATCCATGGGTCGTCGCCCATTTGCTTCAGACCCAGTGACACGCGATTTTTCTCGGTGTCAAACTTC
>JBLHZH010000361.1:0-3112 GCA_047629695.1 Rhodoferax sp. | reverse complement strand
ATGGGGAGCTCGCCAGTGTGTTTGAGCATCTCGTAGTGCATTGATTCATCCTGAATCTTGCCGCGCTGGTAGCCGGTCTCCATGGCGCCAAGCACGCCACCGCGCTCGGCAATGCGCTCAAACTCCTGCAGCACGGCTTCTTCGAGTAACTCGGTCAGCTCTTCGATAATGAAGGCGCCCTGACTTGGGTTCTCGTTCTTGGCCAGACCCCACTCGCGGTTAATGATGAGCTGAATTGCCATGGCGCGGCGTACCGAGTCTTCGGTTGGCGTGGTGATGGCTTCATCGAACGCGTTGGTGTGCAGGCTGTTGCAGTTGTCGTAGATCGCAATCAACGCTTGTAGTGTTGTGCGGATGTCGTTGAACTGGATTTCCTGCGCGTGCAGGCTGCGCCCTGAGGTTTGAATGTGGTATTTGAGCTTCTGGCTGCGCTCGTTGGCGCCGTACTTTTTTTTCATGGCCACCGCCCAGATGCGGCGCGCCACGCGCCCCATCACCGTGTATTCGGGGTCCATGCCATTACTGAAGAAGAAGCTCAGGTTGGGTGCAAAGTCATCAATGTGCATGCCCCGCGCCAGATAAGCCTCGACAAAGGTAAAGCCGTTGGACAGCGTAAATGCCAACTGGCTGATGGGGTTGGCACCAGCTTCGGCAATGTGATAACCGCTGATACTCACACTGTAAAAGTTACGTACCTTGTGATGCACAAAGTATTCAGCAATATCACCCATCACCTTCAAGCTGAATTCAGTAGAGAAGATGCAGGTGTTCTGGCCCTGGTCTTCTTTCAGAATATCGGCTTGTACCGTGCCGCGCACATTTTCCTGTACCCACTCGCGGATTTTCTCGGTCTCAGTGTCGGTCGGCGCGCGGCCGTTGTCTACCTTAAACTTGTCAATGTTTTGGTCGATAGCCGTGTTCATGAACATAGCCAGAATGCTAGGGGCTGGGCCGTTGATGGTCATACTGACGCTGGTGGTCGGGCTGCACAAATCAAAGCCGCCGTAGAGCACCTTCATGTCATCGAGCGTGGCAATGCTGACGCCGCTGTTGCCGACCTTGCCGTAAATATCAGGCCGCAAATCGGGGTCGTTGCCATAAAGCGTAACCGAGTCAAAGGCGGTGCTCAGGCGCTTGGCCGCCATACCGTCGGACAGCAACTTAAAGCGGCGATTGGTGCGAAACGGGTCACCCTCGCCAGCAAACATGCGGGTCGGATCCTCGCCCTCGCGTTTGAAGGCAAAGGTGCCGGCGGTGTAGGGGTAGCTGCCGGGCACGTTGTCTAGCGTCAGCCATTTCAGGATTTCGCCATGGTCTTCGTATTGTGGCAAGACCACCTTGCGAATCACGGTGCCGCTCAGGCTTTTGCTGGTCAGCGCCGTGCGGATTTCCTTGTCGCGAATCTTCAACACGTATTCGTCGCCGGCGTAGGCCGTCTGCATGGCCGGCCATTGTGCCAGCAGCTGACGTTCGCTGGCACCCAGATGGGCTTCACGTTGCCCAGCCAGATCCATCACAGCTTCATAGGCTTTGGTCTTGCTCGCATCATCAAGCTTAAGCATGCGCCCGGTCTCTTGCAGCTGCTGTATCTCACGCGCCAACCGGGCCTGGCTGCGGGCACGGGTTTTGTAATTGCGTACGGTGTCGCTGATCTCGGCCAGGTAGCGGGTACGCCCTGCCGGCACCACCGGCGTCTGATTGGTGCTGTGGCGCACCGCGACGTTGGGCAGTTGCCCGGTCTCTGCCAAGGGCAGGCCGAGTTCCGTCAGCCAGGTTTTCAACGCCTGGTAAAGCGCGGTCACGCCATCATCGTTAAAGCGTGCGGCCATGGTGCCAAACACCGGCATCTGGTCGGCGGGTGTACTCCAGGCCTCCTTGTTGCGCTGCACCTGTTTGGCTACGTCACGCAAAGCATCGAGCGATCCCTTGCGGTCAAACTTGTTGATGGCAACAAACTCAGCAAAGTCCAGCATGTCGATTTTTTCCAGCTGGCTGGCGGCGCCAAACTCGGGTGTCATCACATACAGCGGCACATCGACATAAGGCACGATAGCGGCGTCGCCCTGACCAATGCCCGAGGTTTCGACCACGATCAAATCAAAGCCCGCCACCTTGCAAGCTGCAATCACATCGGGCAAGGCCGCACTAATTTCTGAGCCATAGTCACGCGTGGCCAGTGAACGCATGAAAACACGCGGGCCCTGGCGCCAGGGCGAGATGGCGTTCATGCGAATGCGGTCACCCAGCAACGCGCCGCCACTTTTGCGGCGACTCGGGTCAATGCTGATTACCGCCACCCGCAGGTTGTCATTTTGGTCGAGTCGCAGACGGCGAATCAATTCGTCCGTTAACGACGATTTGCCGGCGCCACCGGTACCGGTAATTCCCAGCACCGGGATTTTCCGGGTCGGTGCCAGCGCCCGTATTTCTTGTGTCAATCCGATTAAGGTCGCAGACAGCACGCCCTTGCCAATACCTGACGCTTTTTCGTTCTCTAGCGCGGTAATCAGTTGCGCCAGCGCTCGCCAACTCATCTCGGTGTGACCCTGAATGGCCTCAACTGACTGCGGCGCATAGGTCGAAAGGTCTTTGTCACACTGCATCACCATCTCGCCGATCATGCCGGCTAGGCCCATGCGCTGGCCGTCTTCGGGACTGAAGATACGGGTCACACCGTAGGCCTGCAACTCACGAATTTCGGGCGGCACGATAACGCCACCGCCACCACCAAAGACCTGAATGTGCGCACCACCACGGCTTTTGAGCAGGTCCACCATGTACTTGAAATACTCCACATGCCCGCCCTGGTACGAGCTGATGGCAATGCCCTGCGCGTCTTCCTGCAGGGCTGCCGTCACCACTTCGTCGACGCTGCGGTTGTGGCCCAAGTGAATTACCTCAGCCCCCATGCCCTGCAGGATGCGCCGCATGATGTTAATAGCAGCATCATGCCCGTCAAACAGACTGGCGGCCGTGACAAAACGCACTTTATTGACGGGACGGTAGTTGGCGAGCGCCTTGTAATCAGCGAACAGGTCGGTCATGGTGGAGTCTCCAGGAGGTTTTACTTATGTAAACAAACGACACTTCATCATGATATTACGTTTACGTC
>JBLHZH010000360.1:0-3116 GCA_047629695.1 Rhodoferax sp. | reverse complement strand
AAGCCCACCACTACCACCAGACAAGCGACCAGCACGCGCGTGCGAAAGCGCGACAGGTCGGCCTTGACATTGCGTAGTTCCGTCATGAATTCCTGGTGTTCTTTTCTGTTACAGCGGCCGATGGGCATCCGGGTCGGGGGGGCGTCTTTGAGGCCACAGCAGCAGTACGCTGACAACCGGCCACAGCAGGGCCTCCAGCAGCGGTGCCAGCAGCAGTAGCAGGCCTGGAAAGGTGCCCCCGGCAATCATGCGCACGCTCAACTCAATTGCGTGAGCCGCCACGAACAGAGGCAGGATCTGAAACGCCTGCGAAGGGACGCTGAACCACAGCAGGCGCCGGTGAATGGCAATCGCCAGAAAACTCAGCACGGTGTAGGCGAAGGCATGCTGGCCCAGCATCGATCCCTGATGGACGTCGATCAGGATGCCAAAGACAAAAGCGACGCCGATGCCGACCCGCCGGGGCTGATGAATACTCCAGAACGCCAACACCAGCGCCAAAATGTCAGGTACCCAAGTGGCTCGCCCCCATAAACCCATGTTGCCGAGCATATTGAGGGTGAGGGCGGCCAGCAGACTGCCCCAAATGAAGAAGGGCTTGGCCGGCAGTAGCAGTTGATGGCCGGGGCGCATGATCATTTTTTGGCTCCTACACCTGATTTTTCCGTTAGGGGGCGCGCGGCAATCTGGGTCGCCAGGGGTTGCAGCACCATGACATGATCTACCCCAGACACCAGCGCCAGCGGCTGGCAGGTGATTTTCGAGAAGGCAGACCCAACCCGCTGTTCGACTGTTTTGATCAGTGCGACCTGCAGGCCGGGCGGGTAAATACCGTCTACGCCACTGGTGGTCAGCAGGTCCCCGACCTGAACATCGGCATTGGTCGATATAAACCGCAGTTCCAGCGTGCTGGCGTGTGAGCTGGCATCACCAAAGGCCACCCCGCGCGAGCCGGTCCGGGTGTTGAGCACTGGAATCGCCTGATCGCGGTCCGTTACCAGCGTGACTTCGCTAACCATGGGGTAGACCCGTGTGACTTGGCCCAAGACACCGGTTTCATCTACTACAGGCGAGCCTGCCGCGACCGCATGCAGCGAGCCGCGATCAATGATGACCTTGCGTGTAAAGGGGTCGGCTGCGTCATACAGTACTTGGGCCGCCTGCGCCGGAGTGGAGACTCGTTCACGCAGAGCCAGCAATTGACGCAGACGGGAGTTCTCAAGCACCAGTTGTTCGACTTGGTTGGCTCGCAGGGATTGCTCGTCAAGTCGGACCTGCGCTGCGTTTTCATTAGCCTGGGCGGTTTGCAATGTTTCTAGGTATTGCCCGCCGGTCTGGGCCCATAACACCGGCTGCAGCGTCAGCCACTGCAATGGATAGAGCGCGGTGGCGACGGCTACCCGCACGGGTTTGGCGATCTCAAAGCGTGCGTCAGCCACCATCAGGAACAGGGCCAGCGCACTGAAGAACGCAAGTTTGGACAGGGCCGACGGGCCCTGGCGAAAGAAAGAGGGGGGTGTGCCGTCCAGCGTACCAAGTGGCATCGCTGTCCCTGAAGTTTATTCGCTGGTGAAAATGGAGCCTAGGCGGTCCATTCGCTCCAGAGCCATGCCACACCCACGCACGACACAGGTCAGGGGGTCTTCCGCCACGAGTACCGGCAGGCCGGTTTCTTCGGCCAGCAGGCGGTCGAGGTCACGCAGCAGGGCGCCACCGCCAGTCAACATCATGCCGCGGTCGGCAATGTCGGCTCCCAATTCAGGCGGGGTTTGCTCCAGTGCATTTTTAACCGCCGACACAATGTTGTTAATCGGGTCGGTCAGGGCTTCAAGAATTTCGTTGCTTGAAATCGTGAAGCTGCGCGGCACGCCTTCGGACAGGTTGCGGCCCCGCACCTCCATCTCCAGCACTTCGCTGCCTGGAAAGGCAGAACCAATTTTTTTCTTTATGGTCTCGGCTGTGGGTTCACCAATCAGCATGCCGTAGTTACGGCGAATATAGTTGATGATGGCATCATCGAAGCGGTCGCCGCCGACCCGTACGCTGCCCTTGTAAACCATACCACCAAGTGAAATGACGCCCACCTCAGTGGTACCACCACCAATGTCGACCACCATGGAGCCGCTGGCCTCGCTCACCGGCAGGCCGGCGCCGATAGCCGCAGCCATGGGTTCTTCAATCAGGTAAACGTCGCTGGCGCCTGCGCCCAAGGCCGATTCGCGGATGGCCCGGCGTTCCACCTGAGTAGAACCGCAGGGCACACAGATGATGATGCGCGGGCTGGGGCGAAAAATGCTGCGCGGGTGCACCATTTTGATGAACTGCTTGAGCATCTGCTCGGTGACCGTGAAGTCGGCAATAACGCCATCTTTCATGGGGCGGATAGCTTCGATGTTGCCGGGGACCTTGCCCAGCATCGCCTTGGCTTCCTTGCCGACAGCCTGTATTGTTTTCTTGCCCTGGGGACCACCTTCGTGGCGGATGGCGACAACCGAAGGTTCATCCAGCACGATACCTTTGTCACGAACGTAAATCAGGGTGTTGGCCGTGCCAAGGTCGATCGCCAGGTCAGTGGAGAAGTACTGACGAAAAGCTCCAAACATTTAAATTCCTCTCGGGCACAACAAGCGCTTCGGCCTGTCACCACCCTGTTAACTTGTTTATTACCGATTATGTTTATCAAAAACCTGCAACACTACAGGCATGACACCAAAGGCAGGATAATACCTTATCCCCTGTATAAATCTAAGCTGAAAACGTCCCTTTGCGGTCGCTTTACACCCAGTTTCCAATGAAAATACCTTATGTCCCTGACTTCTGCTGACATCGCCCGTATTGCCAATTTGGCCCGTCTGGAATTCAAGCCGGAGGAAACCGAGCGCCTGCTGACGCAAATCAACGGCTTGTTCGAGATGGTTGAAAAAATACGCGCGGTTGACACCACGGGCGTTGAGCCATTGGCGCATCCGCTGGCGACTATTCAGGCCGTCACATTGCGCCTGCGCGAAGACCGCGCCAGCGAACCCAATAACCGCGAGGCCAATCAGCGCAACGCCCCGGCGGTCGAGCACGGGTTGTTTCTGGTCCCCAAGGTCATCGAATAACAACGCAAACAA
>JBLHZH010000359.1:0-3117 GCA_047629695.1 Rhodoferax sp. | reverse complement strand
CTGCTGTGCTGACTACCGCGTCCGACGTGGGCAAGACCATTCCAGTTGATATCTTGGGCCGCGAACTCGGCTGGAAGGTTGAAGCGCCCAAACTCAATATCACCCGCGTTTCGGCCCACGTTGTCAATGGCGAGCCAGTGGCCGTGGTGCAGGAAGTCGGCAGCCCTGACTGGTGGACCCGGCCGACGCCGCTGCCGGCCAGCATCCACAAATTCGAGCGCTTTGAGGACGTAGACTTGGCCCACTTTAAGGCAGTGCTTTGGATCACCCATGCCGAGGTGACGGACGAGCGCTGGCAACAATTGAATGAGCGTCTGGTGGTGTACCGTCCGCCACAAACCGCATGAGCGTTGAACCCATGAAAATCGCCGTTGGCCTGGGTTGCGACCGGGGTACGCCGATGGCTACGCTGCAGCAGGCTGTTGGCGAAGCGCTGGCACTGGCCGGCGCTTGTCTGTCTGACGTGGCGGCGGCCGCCAGCATCGACCTGAAGGCCGACGAACCGGGTTTGTTGGCACTAGCCGCGCTGCACGGTTGGCGCATGGTGTTTTACACCCCCGGACAACTGGCTGCCGTGCCCGTGCCCAATCCGTCTGAGACGGTACGCAAGTACACCGGTAGCCCGTCCGTCAGCGAAGCCGCTGCCCTGTTGTCGGCTTCGTCGACGGGGCTGGTGCTTGGCGCCACGGCACTGTTGGTCGAAAAACACAAGTATCGGGGCACAGACGGGCGCAACGCCACGGTATCGCTGGCCCGCTGTCACGCTTTTCCGCTGTAAGTTTTTTAGTTTCTTAACCCTGTAATCGAGTAACCCATGAATACTTCTTCTCTTTCTCTTTCCCCCGTTCACCCCGTTAGCGCAACCCGTAGTCTGCTGTTACAGCTCGCCGCTGGTGCCGTCTTGGGCCTGGTTTTGCTGTACGGCGTGGCCTTTGCCGAAAGCCCGCTGGTGCACAACACCGCCCATGACGTGCGTCACATCACCGTCAAACCTTGCCACTGAGCCCGGAGTCAACTTTATGATTTTCCAAAGATTGATTTGGGCCGGTCTGGCCGCAGCTCTGTTTGCAGGCAGCGTTCAGACCGGCGTACAGCAATGGCAGGCGGCGCCGTTGATTTTGGCTGCGGAGGTGTATGAACAACAGAGGACCGAAGCGTCGTCGCTGTCTGAACCTATGACGGACCATGTCCATGCCACAAGTGTCGCCCCCGAGCACGTGCATGGAGCTGTCAAGGCGTGGGCGCCGGAAAATGGCGCCGAGCGCATCGGCTGGACCTGGGTTGCTAATGTCCTGTACGCATTTAGTATGGCGCTGCTGATGTTTGCAGTGATGGGTGTATGTCTGTACAAGCGGGGGGTGGCCCTGGCTTCATTGCCGTTGGCTGGTTGGGTGGCTGCAGCAGGTTGGCTTAGCTTTGACCTCTGGCCTTCGCTAGGCCTGCACGCCGAAGTACCCGGCATGGAATCCGCGCCGCTGTATGCGCGTCAAATCTGGTGGGTGCTGGCTGTGGTGAGTGCGGCGCTGGCTTGTGTGGCGCTGGGTTTTGCACGCAGCTCCTTGCGCTGGGCCGCGGCTGCCGTGCTACTGGCCTTGCCTTTTGTGGTTGGTGCCCCGCACCTGAACACTGATGCGCTGGCCGGCTTCGAAGGCGATGCCCATGCAGCGCTGCAGCAATTGGGCGAGCAGTTCATTTGGGCCACAACCTGGGTTGCGTTGTCATTTTGGGTCACGATGGGCTTGGCCTGTGGCCTGTCGTTCGAGCGGTGGCTTAAGCCCGTGCTCAAAGCGACTTTTGATCAACCTGGCCTGCCCGCAAACCCCTACCTGAAAGCGAGTCTATGAACAGTCAGCAAGGAAAAATTATGCTGGTCGGCATTGGCCCTGGCGGTCAAGAGCACATGACGTACCGCGCGCGTGCAGCTATTGCAGAGGCTGACGTGGTGGTCGGTTATGTCACCTACATCAAGTTGGTTGCCGATTTACTGGAAGGCAAGGAAGTCATTCGCAAGGGTATGACCGAAGAACTGGATCGGGCCGTGCATGCTCTGTCCAGCGCCCGCGAAGGCAAGAAGGTCGCGCTGATCTCCAGCGGCGATGCCGGCGTGTATGGCATGGCCGGACCGACCTACGAGGTTTTGTTTCAGGCCGGTTGGACACCTGAGTCTGGTGTGCAAGTCGAAGTCGTTCCGGGCGCCTCTGCTATCAATGCTTGCGCAGCGCGGGTCGGCGCGCCGTTAACGCACGACTTTTGCTCGATCTCGCTGTCCGACCTGCTTACGCCCTGGCCAGTGATTGCTCGCCGCTTGGACGCAGCCGCTGCCGCTGATTTTGTGGTGGCGTTGTACAACCCCAAGAGCGGCCGGCGCACTCAGCAGATTGTGCAGGCACAGCAGCTGTTTTTGCGGCATCGCCGGTCCGATACGCCAGTGGCTGTGGTGAAGTCGGCCTACCGCAGGCGCGAGCGCATTGAGTTCACCACGCTGGACAAGATGAGCGAGTGTGACATTGGCATGCTGACCACGGTGCTGATCGGCAACAGCAATACCTTTATTCGTGACGGCCTGATGGTGACGCCGCGCGGCTATGCCAACAAGTACGAGTTGCACGGCGACGGCAGTACGCGTGAGGGCGAAAGGGCTGGCCGTTCGCTGTCTACTGGCTTGCTCGGCTGGCTTGAGAACTTGGTGCTCGATCATGCTGTTGGTGAAACCGTGGCCGATCTGGCGTTGCGCCACAAATTGCCTGCAGACTATATTGAGGCGGCGTTGACCGCTTCGGTGGGAGACGCAGCCATCAAACAGGAAACCGTTAACGCCGAGGGGTCCGAAGCATGAATGAGGTGGTCAAACCAAAAATTGGCAGCTACAAGCGCCATCTGCTGGTCTGCACTGGAACGCGTTGCACGCAGGACGGCGCCTCTCAGGCGCTGTACGACAGCCTGGGTGACAAGTTGAAGGCCGCCGGGCTGCATGATGGCGAGCTGCGCGTCAAGCGCAGCCGCGTGAGCTGCTTTGCCGCCTGCAAGGGGGGGCCGGTGATGTGTGTACAGCCTGACGGTACTTGGTATTACAACGTCACTCAAGCCAACATGGACCGCATCATTGAGCAGCATCTG
>JBLHZH010000358.1:0-3121 GCA_047629695.1 Rhodoferax sp. | reverse complement strand
GTCGCCTGCGGCGGCTGTGCCTGCGTTGAAGTCAAACTGTAATCCGTCCATCTGCAGGGTGGTCGTAGCGCTAAAAGTCTGCGAAACACCGTCAGAAAGCCGAGTGATGCTGCCCGCATTTGCCCCCGTGAAGTTTATTTCGTAGTTGGAGGCCTTGAACTGCGTTGTACTGCTGTCCGTTTTCGTTGTACTTATTTTGTAGTCGTCGGCCGTCGGTTGCGTCGTGAAGGAGGAACCCTGCACGCTTACTGTAACGCTGGCGTTGCCAGTGTTGCTACTGGCCTTTAGGCCGGTGGCCAGTGGGCCCGGCGCACCCAACGTGAACAGGTCGACGCCGGCCTTACCACTCAGGTCAACGCCCTGCTTGTGCTGCTCGTTCGTGACGGTACCAATGGCCAGCGCCATGCGCCCTAGCAGGTTGCTGGCATCCACTAGGTCGGTGTTTTGAAATTTGAGTAAACCGGCGACCTGGCCACCACCTAGCGTGGCCTCTTCCAGCACCACTGTGGCACTACCGCGCTGCATGCTTAACTTGGTTGTGGATGGGTCGCCAAAGGGGCCGGCCGCCAGACTGACCTTTGATACCGTTGTGCCCAGCACAAGGGGTTGGCTACCCGCCAGAAAAATACCCAGCGAGCCGTCCGAGGCTGGAATACTGGTGGTTTGCACGTAGCCGTTGAGCTGGGAGATGAGTTGGTCGCGCTGGTCCAGCAAGTCATTGGGCGGCTGACCGTTGCCTTGTGCCCGTGCAATTTGTTCGTTGGCGGCAGCAATGCGATCGGCCAGGGTATTGATGGCGGAGACGGCCTCACTCAGCTGGCTCTTGCCACCTTGTTGTAAGTCGCTCACGCTGGTTGCCGCAGTCCGAAAGCGGGCCGCCATCTCCTCCGCGCTGCTCTTGGCTACGGTGCGAGCCGACAGGTCGGTCGGTGCCATGGCGACATCCGAAAACGAGTTCAGCATATTGCTGACGCCGGCGCCAATGCCGGTGCTGCCGCCCTGAAAAATGCTTTCCAGCTGACTCAACTGGGTCAGTCGGGTGCTGTCCGCGGCCGATACCGAGCTCGACAGCGCCGCCTGACGGGTCAAAAATTCACTGTGATTGCGTTGAATGGTTTGTACGGCGACGCCATTGCCGACGTAGCCACTGCCGCTACTTTGGCCGGCTACGTTTTGCAGCACCACCGACTGGCGTGAGTAGCCCGGCGTGTTGACGTTGGCAATATTGTTGCCCGCCGTTTGCAGCGCCACTTGGTTGGCGAGCAGCGCGCGGGTGCCGATGTTGAGAATGCCGCTCATATGTTTTGTGCCACAACTTGGGCGCTTTGTAGACGTTGGGTGGTGTGGATGGCGCGGCTCAGTTTGGCGGCGTAATCCGGGTCGGTGGCGTAACCAGCCTTTTTTAGGCTGGTGGCAAAAGCGTGTGCCGATTCGGTCTGCTGGCTGGCCTGCGCGTAGCGGGGCGATTGGGTGATGAGGCGGGCGTAGTCGTTGAACGAGGCCTCATAGGAGTCATAGGCACGGAACTTGGCAGTCGTCTTTCTAGCTTCGCCGTTGACGTACTCGGTGGTGGTGATCTCGGCCACTTTGCCATTCCAGCTGCCGCCGGCCTTGATGCCGAACAGGTTATAGGAGGGCGCGCCGCCCTTCATCTTAATTTCGTGCCGACCCCAGCCAGTTTCGTGGCCGGCCTGCCCCAGCATGAAGCTGGATGGGATGCCGCTGGTTGTTTCGACCTTGGCGGCAGCCTCGGCATGGCGCTGGACAAAGTTGCTTTGACTTACGGTGGCCGTGGGGGCGACGGAGGGGGCATTGGCCTGTGCGCCATAAGCGGCCAGCGAGGAGGATCTTCTCAACGCGCTGACCTGCGCCGGCGCACTCAGATTGATAATGTCTGTGCTGTTCCCTGTATCTTCGCCGCCCGCTTGGCGGGTCAGTTGTTGGGCAATCAAGTCAGACAGGCCGCCCGCCTTGCCCGACATTTGCACCGCAAACTGCTGGTCCAACAAGTCGGCGCCCAAGTCGCCGCCAGGGCTGTCCATCAACCCCGATTTCATGGTCGCTTCGCGCATGCTTTTGATCAGTTCCCGCATGAACAGCGACTCAAATTGTTTGGCTGCCTCCTTGATGGCGGCGGGCGTTTTCTGGCCCGCTTGCAGCTTCAGGTTGCTGAGCGAGCGGGCGTCCGCTGCCAGGGCATTGGAACTCGTGGAAAGCGGTTCGTAAGCCATCTTAAATCACCTCCAGCTCCGCATTCAGCGCGCCTGCAGCCTTGATGGCTTGCAAAATGGCCAGCAGGTCTTGCGGTGTTGCGCCCAATGAGTTCAAGGCCCGAACCACGTCGGTCAACTGGGTCGCCGCGGGCAGTTCAATCAACATGCCTGGCTCCTGGCGGATCTGGATCTTGCTTTGTTCGGCCGCCACGGTCTGGCCGCCGGTTGACAAGGCGTTGGGCTGACTGATGACGGGTGTGGTGGTGATACTGATTGATAAATTACCGTGGGCGATGGCGCAGGCGCCAATCGTGACCGCACCATTGAGCACGATGGAGCCGGTGCGCGAATTGATGACGACCTTGGCGGCTGGCCGTGAGTTTTCTAGCTGCAGTTCTTCCATCTCGGCAATAAACGTCACCCGAGCGTTTGAGTCGGTCGGCGCCAGCACATCGATGGTGCGCCCGTCCAGCGCTCGGGCTACGCCTACGCCAAAGCGTTTGTTGATCGCCTCGGCAACGCGACGAGCCGTCTGAAAGTCCGACGCTTCCAGGCCCAGTTTGATGCTGTTGCCTTCCAGCAGGGGCGTCTCCACGACGCGTTCTACCTGGGCTCCATTGGGAATGCGACCGGTGCTGAGGTGGTTAATCTGCACCTTGCTGCCACCGGCGGAGGCGCCGGCCCCGGCCACCACCATACTGCCTTGCGCCAGCGCGTAGATTTCGCCATCGGCGCCTTTGAGCGGAGTCATGATCAGCATGCCGCCCTTAAGTGACTTGGAGTTGCCCATAGACGACACCGTCACATCAATTGTCTGGCCGGGCCGGGCAAAGGCCGGCAACTGGGCCGATACCAGTACGGCAGCGACATTCTTGAGTTGCAACTGGGCTACCGAGGCAGCCGGCAGA
>JBLHZH010000357.1:0-3127 GCA_047629695.1 Rhodoferax sp. | reverse complement strand
AATGCGGGCACCCCGGTACAAGGCCTTGAGGATTTCTACCCGCTGACGCTCGCCCACCGACAGCTGGCCGACTTGGGCGTTGACGTCCACCGTCAGGCCAAAGCGCTGTGCAACATCCTGCAGGCGGGCACGTGCAGCATGCTGGCGGGTAAAGGGCTGCCACAGTGGCTCGGAACCCATCATCACATTGTCCAAAACGCTCAGGTTGTCGGCCAGGGTGAAATGCTGGTGCACCATACCAATGCCTGCGGCCAGCGCCGCTTTGGGATCGCCGGGTGGCAGGGGCTGACCAAACACCTCGATGTGACCTGTATCAGCCATGTAGTGGCCAAACAGGATCGACACCAGAGTGGACTTGCCGGCGCCATTCTCACCCAACAGTGCCAGCACCTCCCCCGCGCCCAATTGCAGTGAAATGTTGTCATTGGCCACCAGATCGCCAAAGCGTTTGGTGATGCCGGTGAGTTGAAGAACGGCATCACTCATGGCTTTAGCGGGCGCTGGATTTGGGCTGCTTGTCGTCAACCACTACGACAAAACTATCTTCCAGAATCGCTTTTTCCTTAGCCTTGACCTGGGCCATGAGTGCCGCTGGCACCTTTTTCTCGAAGCTACCCAAAGGCGCCAGTTCGGAGCCCTTGTGCTTCATCATGGCGTAAGGGCCGTAGTCTTCAGCTGTGAATTTTCCCGCTTTGATCAATTGGATGGCACGGTCGGCTGCAGGTTCAAAATGCCACAAGGCCGAGGCCACGACCGTGTCCGGGTACTGGGCCTGCGTGTTGATGACGTTGCCGATGGCCAGTTTGCCTTTTTCCTTTGCAGCATCCGATACGCCGAAGCGTTCAGCGTACAGTACATCAGCCCCCTGTTCAATCATGGCGAACGACGCTTCCTTGGCTTTTGGCGGATCAAACCAGCTGTTGATGAAGCTGACACTGAACTCCACCTTGGGGTTGACCTCTTGGGCGCCCGCCATGAAGGCGTTCATCAGGCGGTTGACCTCAGGAATAGGAAAGCCGCCGACCATGCCAATTTTGTGGCTCTTGGTCATGCCGCCAGCGATCATGCCCGACAGGTAAGCTGGCTCCTGAATGTAGTTATCAAAGACGCTGAAGTTGGGTACGGCGGGCTTGCCGCTTGATCCCATCAGGAACGCGACTTTAGGGAAGTCTTTGGCCACCTTGCGGGCCGCCGCCTCGACGGCAAAGGCTTCGCCCACGATCAGGGTGTTGCCAGCTGTGGCGTATTCACGCATGACGCGCTCGTAGTCGGCATTCGACACATTTTCGCTGGCCTTATAGTCAATCTCGCCACGCGCTTGCGCCGCCTTGAGCGCTGTGTGCAGACGCCCCGCCCATTGCTGTTCGAAGGGAACAGTGTAAATACCAGCTACCTTGGGTTTGGCCTGCGCCAGGGATAAGCTCGGTGCCAGGGCGAGCAGGGAGGCTGCAAGAATCAGCGTATGGCGGCGCTTTAATAGTTTTATTGACATAGTTACTCTAAGTGAAAAATACTGAAAACAACAAGCACGTTACGTGCCTGCCCGCGCCAGCATGGCGTGCAGCAGTACGTTGCAGCCGGCGCTGATGTGTTCGGGCTTGGTGTCTTCAATCTCGTTGTGGCTGATGCCGTCTTTGCACGGGATGAAGATCATGCCACTGGGGGCCAGTTGCGCCATGTAGACCGCGTCGTGTCCAGCGCCCGAGACCACCGGCATGTTGGAGTAGCCCAGTTTCTGGGTGGCCTGGGAGACGGCATCAATGCAGTCACTGTGAAAGGCCTGTGCCGAGTAGCCTGAAACCAGTTCAATCTGGATCGGCAGTCCGGTTTGGGCGCTGAGTTGGACGGCCAGGGCCTTGACCTCGTTGGCCATCTGGTCGACCAGGTCATCAGTAGCGTTGCGCAAGTCGATGCTGAATTTGACGCGGCCTGGAATGACGTTGCGGCTGTTGGGAAACACCTGTACCATGCCGACCGTGCCACGCCCGTGTGGGGCGTGGCGCAGTGCCGATGCCACCACTTCCTGCATCAGATGAGTGGCAACCTGCAGTGCGTCCTTGCGCAGCGCCATCGGTGTTGGGCCGGCGTGGGCTTCCATACCGGTGACGGTGCAGTCAAACCAGCGGATGCCCAGCACGCCCTGCACTACGCCAATGGTAATGTCGTTGTCTTCTAATACCGGGCCCTGCTCGATGTGAGTCTCAAAATAGGCGCCTATCGGATGGTCGCCAGGCTCTTGCTCACCTATATAGCCGATGCGTGTTAACTCGTCTTTGACCGACTTTCCTTCGGTGTCAGTGGCGGCATAAGCGTGTTCCAGCGTGAAGGCTTTGGCAAACACGCCTGAGCCCATCATCACCGGCACAAAGCGTGAGCCTTCTTCATTGGTCCAGAATGCGACTTCGATGGGGGCCTCGGTCTCGATGCCGTGATCGTTCAGGGTGCGCACCACTTCAATGCCGGCCAGCACGCCATAGTTGCCGTCAAACTTGCCGCCGGTCGGCTGGGTGTCGATGTGGCTGCCGGTCATGATGGGTGGCAGGTCATTGTTGCGTCCGGCGCGGCGCATAAAACCGTTGCCGATCTTGTCGATGGTGACCGTCATGCCGGCCTCACGCGCCCAATGTGTTACCAAGTCGCGCCCCTGTTTGTCGAGATCGGTCAAAGTCAGGCGGCAAACACCGCCTTTAGGTGTCGCGCCAATCTGCGCCAGCTCCATCAGAGAGGCCCATAGGCGTTCACCGTTGATGCGCAGAGTGTCGATATTGATTGAAGTTGCAGTTGTCATGAATAGCTTTCAAAAAATGGGGTGGAAGAACTAATCTGAAATTGCGTCTCTGGAAGGAGGAACGACGCGGCAATCCAGGAGTTCATGGGTTGCCGCGCTGCGCCTGCAGAGACGACGGTACTTTTGTAATTTTCCACACCTTAAGGCGTCGATACCGCAGCACGCTGTTTCATAGCTGCAAAATTCGCGCCAAACGCCGGGCGCTTAATGTAACGCCCAGCCCCTGCTTTGGCGCGCAACTCACCCTGCACAAACACCAGCTCGCCCTGACTGAGGGTGTGGCTGGGAATGCCGCGCACGGTGCGGCCCTCAAAAATGTTGAAGTCGCCCTTGCTGTGC
>JBLHZH010000356.1:0-3135 GCA_047629695.1 Rhodoferax sp. | reverse complement strand
CGGTATTCCCGCAGGCGTGCTCAACATGATCACGGCCGATGGTGACAACTCCATTGCTGTGGGCAAGGTCATTTGCGCCAGCGACGTGGTGCGCCACATCAGCTTTACCGGCTCCACCGAAGTGGGCCGCATTTTGATGGCGCAATCAGCCCCAACGATCAAGAAAATGTCACTGGAGTTGGGGGGTAATGCGCCCTTCATCGTCTTTGATGACGCTGACATCGACTCCGCCGTGGAAGGTGCAATGCTCAGCAAATACCGCAACGCCGGCCAGACCTGCGTCTGTGCCAACCGGTTTTATGTGCAAGACGGTGTCTACGACCAGTTCGTCGCCAAGTTTGCGGACAAGGTCAAGGCCCTGAAAGTCGGTAATGGCTTCGAGGCCGGCGTCGTGCAGGGCCCACTGATTGAAGATGCAGCCATCGACAAAGTCAGCCGCCACGTTGCCGACGCCATCGCCAAAGGCGGCAAGGTGATGGCCGGTGGCAACAAACTGCCGGGTCAGTTTTTTGAGCCCACCGTCATTTCAGAAGCCTCGGCCGACATGTTGTGCGCCAAAGAAGAAACCTTTGGGCCTTTTGCACCAGTCTTTCGTTTCACCACAGAACAGGAAGCGGTTGACGCCGCCAACAACACCGAGTTTGGTCTGGCCAGCTACTTTTACAGCCGCGATGTCGGACGTATCTTTCGTGTTGCCGAGGCGCTGGAATACGGCATGGTCGGTATCAACGTGGGCATTCTGGCGACCGAGCATGTGCCGTTTGGTGGGGTCAAGCAATCAGGCCTTGGACGCGAAGGCTCGCACCTGGGCATGGACGACTATGTCGAGGTCAAATACCTCTGCATTGGCGACATCCTGAAATAAGAGACCCCTGCTCCCCTCGTCTCTACGAGGCGGCAGGCAGTGTCAGCCTATGCCTGCCGAGTTAAAGGCACAGAGACGCTCGACTGTGTCGATATCAGCCCGGTCGGCTTTTCTTATGCAGGCGGCGCAGCAGGTAGGTGAACCAGCCCTGACTGGTCACCAGGATGACGCCGGCGAAGACCAGCAACGCGCCGGCCAGAAAGCCAGGCTCCAGCGGCTCGTTAAGCAACCAGACACCAAAGCCCATGCCGAACAGCGGCGTCATGAAAGAAAACACGCTCAGTTGGGACGCCATGTAATGGCGCAGCATCCAAAACCAGACTAAAAAGCTGGCGAAGGAAACCACGACCGCCTGAAAGATCAGGCTGCCCCACAACAGCGGACTAGGATTGATGCTCGTATTCCCAAGCGCGAAGGCGGCCAGTAACAACAGCACGAACGCGCTGAGCAGTTGGTACAGCAGGGTTTGAGCGGCGGTGGCTTTTGCTAGGCTGGAGCAGCGAATCACCACGGTCGTTGTCGCCCACGCCATACCTGCCAGCAAGCCAAGCAGGTCACCCCACAAAATATGCCTAAACTCGCCTGCACCGGCCTGCGGCTTGCGCCCGATAAACGTCACTACAATGCCGGCAAACGCCAGACCGATACCCAACCACTTGATGCCACTGAGTCGTTCAGCAGGCACTTTCCAATGCATGCCCAGCGCCACAAAAATGGGGGCGGTATACAAAAAAACTACCATGTGAGAGGCCGCAGTGTAGCGCAGCCCTTCGCCGACCAGCAGGTACTCCAGAGAAAAAAGAAGACCCACCAGCAAACCGGGGCGCCAATGACCGTCGACGAAAGGTAGCGCCTCTTTTCGCCAGAGCATCAAAATAGCCACCAGCAACGCCGCCACGCCCGAACGCAAAGCAATTTGCAAAATCGGCGCCATGTCAGGCGCGACCGCCTTAATGGCGACCTGCTGCAGCCCCCAAATCATACAAATGAACAGCATAATGCCACTGGCCTGCCCGTTCAGGTCTTTGCGCGCCGTCATGCGCGTGCGCTTAGGTAAAATCTAGTCATAGTCAATTATTGTTCCGATAGTTATCCGCAAATCGGCCAAGACGCGCTCTACCTGGCCGCCATCAGATTCTCAAGGTCAGCGCCAATACCCTCCCAATAAAGTCAAGGCCCCGCTCACTACCAGCCCAATCGAATGACACCCGACTTGCCCCTCTTGATTCGCAACTTGCTGGCGTCTGGGCGTTATCCCAGTAGGGTGTCGCAAGTGGCCTTGGTAGAGACCCATATTTCATGGGTGCTGCTGGCAAGCGAGTTTACCTACAAAATCAAAAAATTCCTAAAACTGTCTTTTCTGGACTTAAGCACACTGGCGCGGCGCCTGGCCTGCTGCCAGGAGGAGTTGCGTCTGAACCAGCACTACTCACCCAATTTTTAATTGGCGGTTGGCGGTATTTCCAACACCTCGCAAGAGCCACACTGGAAAGGTCGGGTTAGCCCGGTCGAATATGCCGTCAAGATGCGTCACTTCGATAAGCACGGACGGCTAGACCGGGGCTGCGCCCCAGGCGAACTCAAGTCAGCACACTTGTCCGATCTGGCCCGGACCCTGGTTGCGTTTCACGCTAAGGCGGAGATCGAGCCAGCTGCCTCACGCTTTGACGCTGTAGAACAAGTCATCCGGCCAAGGCGTAAGAACTTTCGTCACCTGAAACCACTGCTGCCCCAGTCAGATATGGCGCTGCGGCTAGCGGCCTTGCAAGCCTGGACCGAGACCAAATTCACGCAGCTTAAGCTCCTGCTGGAAGCACGCAAGCAAGCCGGATGAGTAAGGGAGTGCCTCGGCGACCTGCAATCGGGCAATCTAGTGTTATTTAGCGGACAAGTGCGCCTGTTCGACTGTATTGAACTCAACGAAGAGCTGCCCTGGATTGATGTGGTCAGTGAAATCGCCTTTACCCATGTCGACTTGTTAGCACATGCACAACCGGGTCTTACGACCTAGTTTGTCAACGAGGTTTGAGTTGTAGCGGCGATTACGAGGCAGCACAAGTATTGCACTTTTATGCCGTATACCGGGCTATGGTGTGCGCCAAGGTGGCCACTATACGGGTGCGTCAGACGCAGGAAACCGATCATACGGTCATGCGTTATCTGACGTAGGCAGAACGTCTGGTGACACCTGCAGCACTGCGACTGATCATCACCCACGTCCTGTCGGACTACAGTAAAACCATCGTGTCCAGTGAGCTACCGCAAAACGA
>JBLHZH010000355.1:0-3136 GCA_047629695.1 Rhodoferax sp. | reverse complement strand
ACAACGTCAAGAAATTGGAATAGGGAATAACTGACATTTCAACTTGGCCAGATCCAAACAGCGTGGCAATATCGGCGTTGGTGGGAGTAATGACGAAATCAAGTTCGACACCATCAGCTTTAGTCAGCTCACGTTTCTTTGCCAGGAAAAAACCTAAATTACACAAACCAGAACCGTGCGTGGCTTTGATGCTGGTGGCGGCGTGTGCAGCACCAGACATGAGTGCTGCGCCGAGTGCAGCGGGCAAAGCCAAAGTAGCACTGGCAACACTAGTGGTTTTAAGGAACCCCCGGCGTGAGAGGTCTTGGAGCTTGGAGTAAGTAGTACCGTTACGTTCACACATGATTTTGGCCCTTAGAGAAAGTTATTAACAATCACGGCGGAATCACGGAGCTGCGGTGCGAGCATCGTGAATCCACGCGTTTTACTCGGCACGCCAACCAATGGGCTCAGGCCCAGCGCTCATTTATGGAAAGCAATTTACATGCCACGCACATGGAGCGATTTAGCCCTAGATTGGTGCCAATCAAGGTGTAAAGCACCTCAATACCTTGCTACTGAACATTCTTGTAGTGCGGATACGCCCCGTACTCGTCAACTCAGAAACTCCGGCAACCGCACAATTACTGAGGTGGACCCAAGAGTCAGGACAGACTCGATGGCAGTTTAAGTTGCACTCGACTTCTCGTAGCTGGACGGCGCTGCCCCGGTTTTTGCATTTGGTATTGCTGGCTCACTCTCCCTCCTGACTTCCTCAACCGTAATCCCGCCAGAGTGCCGCGCGACTGGAAGTCTTTCTTTCGTCCGGTATTTATCTACAATCATCGCACCTCCCCTGCTTGAGGTCTTGTGAACCTCCTGCGGTGTTTGATTGCCCAAGGACTGGTGCGGGCGTTCGATGTTGTAGAAGGCAAAGTATTTCGTCGGCCCAATCAGCAGTTCACTCATGGTCGCGTAGCCATTGAGGTACACATCTTTGTGTTTTACGCTACGCCACAGCCGCTGCACAAAAATATTGTGCATACGTCCGGCCCCGACCGTCCATGCTGATGGCGATGTCCTCGCGCTTGAGAACGTTCGTGAATACATCACTGGTGAATTGGCTGCCCTAGTCGGTGTTGAATACCTCTGGCTTGCCATGCTCGCGTAATGCGTCTTCGAGGCAGTCCACGCAGAACACGGTATCCATGTTGTTGCTGATACGCTAACTCAGCACCCGCCGGGAGTACCAATCGATGACGGCCATCAGGTAGGCAAAACCGCGCTGCAGTCTCACGTAGGTGATGTCCGTACTTCACACCTGATTGGCACGCACCACAGGCACCCCGCGCAGCAAATAGGGGTACACCTTGTGATGCGTGTGCGCAGCGCTCGTGTTCAGCCCTGGCGTCATCCCCGCCAGGAACAAGGCGCGCATGAGGCGCTGCACCCGCTTGCGGTTGACCCGGTGGCCACAGCGAAACAGATACACCCCCATCTCGGGGGTGCAAAAAAACGGATGGCGTGTATATTCCTCATCGATCAGGCGCTTGAGGATTTCGTCCACCTCAATGAACACCACGAGCTTTCTCTTGGCGTAGACCGTGGTGCGTGACACGCCACAGCCAGCGAGTACTGGCGTTTCTGTGTCAGGTTGTTGTGGGCGCCAATCCAGCCATGTCGGATCATGGCAGGCTGATCCCTGACTTTTTTGAGCCAACCGAGCTCCATCTTCAGTCGTGCGATCTCGCCATAAAGTCTGTCAGGCGCGCTTTCGGCTGTCACCGGTTGCGGCCCACGTTTACCTTCAAAAAGACTTTTGGCCTGGGCATGGATTTCCCGCTTGCATTGCCCAACCTGCATTGGATGGACATCATATTCTTGCGCAATCTGATTGATGGTCTTCATCCCACCGAGCGCCTCAAATCCGACCTTCGCCTTGAACTTAGGTGGATGAAATTTGCGCTTCTTTGTTTCAGTCATTGATTACCCGTTTCTTCAGACAGTGTCCCACTTAAACACCTGTCCCAAATTCCGGATCCACTTCAGGCGACCAACCGTGACCTTGAACATGCGGTGGCGCGGGGAGCTTTTCGTGAGGACTTGTTCTACCGGCTCAACGTGATTCCGATCCGCCTGCCGTCCCTGCGCGAGCGCAGCCCGGACATTCGCGAACTGGTCATCCATTTTTTAAGCCGCTTCAACCAAAGCAACCAGCGCAATGTCAACCTGAGTGCGAGCGCTTTTGAGCGGCTGCAGACCCACCACTGGCCCGGCAATATCCGGGAGCGGGCGAACCTGATTGAGCGCGTCGTGCTGTTGAGCGACAAGCGGGTGCTGGACGCCGTGGGCATTGAGCGCTTCTTGCCCAGCGCCTTGTCGCGTGACCGACTGCGCTTCCTGCCGGGTGCGAGCACGGTGTCATATGCGTTGCACGAGAGTGCCACAGTCAATACGATTCGCAGCTACCTGCCTACCCTGTCGCACACGCTGCAAGACTTGAAGGAGGCTTTGGCGCAGCACGCTGGCAACCGTTCGCGTAGCGCCCAGTCATTGGGCATGACGCTACGCCAGTTCAACTACCGCCTAGAGAGACTTAGCGCCAAAATGTAGACTGCGATTCATCATTTCAAAAGCACCGCAATGGATTAACGGTCGGGTTTCAACCTCAAGCGCCGCCCAGCACTTTTTTCTTTTGCGCATCAAACTCGGCCTGTGTCAGGATACCTTTTTTAAGCAGATCGTCCAGGTGCAGTAACCGGGCATAAATCTCAGTATCTGGCGCCACCACCTCGACCACCGGCGCGTAGGGTGAGGGTACGGGTTCAGGTTCAGGCGCTAACTCTGGCGCCTCCGACGTTTTAGACCGGGTCAGATGCGCGTAAACGCTTGCACTTGCGCCCACGACTGCGCTCAGTGCCGGGCCAATGATGGGCACCGGCAAGGACGTCACGGTCCCGGAAGCCGCGCCTTTGGCGGCGACCCGGCCCAAAGGCGACTCACGGACTTCCCGACTCAGACGCGCGATCTCTTCTGCCGTTGCTGCCGCAGTTCTTTGGGCCCACAACTTGGCCTGCTCGATCTCCTGCGCATCCGGCTTGTGCTGCTGCACCAACGCGGCCGCTTTGCTGCTAGTGTTTGACAGCGCTTCGCGCGC
>JBLHZH010000354.1:0-3139 GCA_047629695.1 Rhodoferax sp. | reverse complement strand
TCGCCCGGTTCGGCGTCACCCTGACGCCACCCGTCTGCCCTGCTGGGAAAGTTCGGCACTCCGGCACGAAAAGCCGTTTCTTCGGGGGTATAACTCAGGTCCATGGCAAGGCTCCAGTTTCTTGGGAAAAGGTGTGGAATGCATTGTTGCTGTGTAAAACTATCTTGACAACGGTATAAACAATTGACAGACTGTCAAATATTTTTTGACATAAATAATGGACCTTGCCTCCTTAATTCTGTTGGTCGACATTCTTGATGCCGGCAACTTGAGCCAAGCCGCGCGCAATCTCAAGATGACGCGCGCCAACGTCAGTTATCACCTCAAGCAGCTCGAAAAGTCGGTGGGCGTGCAACTGGTGCGCCGCACCACACGCCGGGTCGAGCCGACCGAAGTCGGTCTGCGCCTTTATGCCCATGGCCGCAGCATTCAGAACGAAATACTGGCCGCCCGTGAAACCATCACCACGCTCGGCCAGGGCCTGCAGGGCCGCGTGGGCTTGAGCGTGCCCAGCGGCTATGGCCAGATGGTGATGTCTGACTGGCTGATCGAGTTCAAGCGCCAGTACCCCGGCATCGTGCTGGATGTGTTGTTTGAAAACCGGGCCGACAACCTGCGCGACGAGGTCGATATCTCGATTCGCGTCATGCCCGAGCCGCCCCCGGCCCTGATTGCGCGTGAGCTGGGCAACGTGCGCTATCTGGCTTGCGCGTCACGCGAGTTTGCGCAGCAGCATGGCCTGCCCAGCAATCTGGCGCTGCTGCGCAGCACACCGCTGATCACCTCCGGCGTGGTCGGGCAGCAACTGCGGCTGCGTGCCTACCGAGGCGGCGAATGCGAAGAAGTGACGCTGGCCCCGACCCTGATTTCTGAACACTTTCCCTTTTTGCGCCAAGGCATACTGGCGGGTCTGGGCGTGGGCCTGGTGCCCGACTATGTGATGATGGATGCGATTGAATCAGGCGCGGTGCTGACCACTCTGGACGATTACCGTTTGAGTATTTTTGGCACCCGCATGTACTTGCTGTACATGCCCAACCGGCACCAGACCCGCGCCGTGCGCACTTGTATCGAGTTTCTGCTGGACAAGGTGCGTCCGAATAATGACTGAAAAGGACAAACATGCCAAATTACCAAGCTATCACACGCGAAAACCATACTGACAAACGCTGGCAGCGTTACACCACTTACGACCACGCGTTGACCGATTCGATCGTGCCGCTGACCACCACGGAGTTGCCTAAAGCGGTCATGACGCTGCCGGTCGGCTTTATCGAACAGGACGGGGCCTTTGTACTGGCGGCCGTGCTGGGCCTGCAGCCTGGTAAAAATCTTTTCGTTGGCCCGCAGGGACGCTGGGTTGGCAACTACATTCCAGCGGCCTTTCGGTCGTACCCATTTCGTTTGGCATCCACTAGCGAGGGTCAGCAGGTCCTGTGCATTGATGAAGACAGTGGCCTGGTCAGCGAGGATCCGACCGGTGAGCGCTTCTTCAACGAAGGCGGTGAGCCGGCCCAGGCCACGCTGGATATTCTCAATTTTCTCAACCAGCTGGAACAAAACCGCGTGGCCACCGCTGCCGCCTGTGCCGTGTTGCACCAGCACCAGTTGATTCGTCCGTGGCCGGTGACGCTGAAGACCGAAACAGGTGAGCAGGCGGTCACGGGTTTGTTCCAGGTCGACGAGGCCGCGTTGAACCAGTTGCCGGCTGACGCCCTGCTGGCCGTGCGCCAGGCTGGCGGCTTGCTGCTAGCCTATTGCCAACTGTTGTCGATGCAGCATCTGCCGCTGCTGGGTGAGTTGGCCGCAGCCCATGCGAAGGCTGCCGAGCAGGCGCTGGCGGCGCAAAAGGGAGCGCCTGGCGGCAATCCGGACCTGGCGTTTTTAAACCAGGGCGGCACCATCAACTTCGGCGGCTTGTGGTGAGGCTGCCGAATGGCGAAGTGTCCGCCTGAATATGGTTAACAATTGATTTTTTTGAAAATTTGAAATCATGGTCTCCACCGTCACCTCTTATACCGATTCCCGCAATCGCGCGGCTGCCGGCGAGGGCCTGGATGGCGTAGTGCGTGTCGTCATCAATGGCTCCTATGGCACTGGCGCGCTGTTGTTTGACGGCCAAGCCATATTGACCGCCGCCCATTTGTTTGCCAGTGGCGGTACCAACGCGACGGTCTTTTTTGAAACGGCCGCCGGCCCTCAGAGCGTGGCGGCCAGTGGCGCCCAACTGCAGACCGCCTATGATGCCAGCCAGGGCAACAGCGATCTGGCAATTGTCTGGCTCTCGGGCAGTGCACCAGTCGCCGCCGAACGCTACAACTTGTACCGCAGCAGCGACGAAATTGGCCAGACCCTGACGCTGGTGGGCTACGGCGTGCCGGGCAGTGGTGCCACGGGCAAGTTGACCGACTACAGTGGTAGCCCTATCCGATTGAAAGCCAGCAACCAGTTTGAAGCCGATGCCAGTGCGCTCAAGGCCGTGCTGGGCTCGAGCATGGGCTGGACGCCGACCCCGGGCTCCCAGTTGATCGCTGATTTTGACAACGGCAACTCGAGCCAGGACGCGTTGGGCAGTCTGCTCAATTTGGTGGGAACGGGGCTCGGACAAAACGAAGGTCTGATTACCCCCGGTGACAGTGGCGGCCCGGCTTTTATCAACGGGCAGATTGCCGGTCTTGCCAGCTATACCTCCCGTTTTGTGCGCAATGGTGTCAGTACCGATGTCGACAGTGTCAACAACAGCAGCTTTGGCGAACTGGCGGCCTGGCAGCGGGTCAGTTATTACCAGCAGTGGATTGACCAGAGTCTGCGCGCCCATTACCCGAATGCGCCAACCCAGCCGGCGCAGGTGCAAAAAGCGGTGGTCGAAGGCAGCAGCGGCACCAGTTATGCCTACTTCTTGCTGCAATTTACAGGAGTTCGCAGCGACCCTACTCAACGACTGAGCGTGGACTACCGCACACGCGATGGCACCGCCACTGCGGGCCAGGATTACCTGGCAGTCTCAGGCACCCTGATGCTTTACCCGAATGAAAACCAGGCCGTGATTCCGGTCGAAATCCGGGGCGACACTACGCCGGAGCCCGATGAAACTTTTTATCTTGACGTGACGAATCCGGTTGGCGGCAGCTTTGGTGTC
>JBLHZH010000353.1:0-3153 GCA_047629695.1 Rhodoferax sp. | reverse complement strand
GTCAGTGTGAGTGACGCCGACTGAACTTGATGGCCTCAAACCAGAACACACTGGCCAACCCCAGCGCCAGCGCCGCCAGCAAATCAGGCAGTGCCAGCGGCGCAAAGGCAAGAGCCGCCCATCGCCAGTCATAGCCACAATCTCGCCATTAGCCTTGAGCGCCTGCACGATGCGCAGCTTTTGCGTCGGGTCAATGCGGGCGCAGACGCGTACGGCCTGCATCCGCGTCTGCCACTGGGCATCACTTCATCAATGGCGCGACTACCTAGCCTCGGTACGGTTGGTGGCCCGCATTATCTGGGGCTTTATCGACACAAAATACGCCTGATTTTCAATTTTTTTCCTCACGCCAAAGCGCCTGAAGCGCCACATGAACCAGATGGCCAGTGGTCAATGGTCAGTCAGAAAAGCGCTGGGGGCATAGCCCGCTGGGCACCTTGATAATTCTGGCTTTGATCAGCTTGGTGCTGGGGCTGAGTCTGAGCGGATGGATGTAAACGCTGGATATGTTTTGGGGAGAAGAGTGGTCGTAAGACACCCACCTGATCATGGGCAACACCTTGATCGGTTTGGTGGGCTTGCACACCGAATCGGCCTGCTGATGGGCCAACTGGAACGAACCCACTTGATTCGCGCTATGTTCACCGGCATCAAGGTACGCGGGTCGCGCGCACCGAGACGACCGGTAAAACTTTACTTGGCGGCAGCGGTCATGGCTTGCGCAACCCAGCCGTCAAAGGTTTTCTGGTTAGCCTTGATCCAGCCGTCGGTATGACGCTCCATATCGGCCGCGCTGTTTTCACCCTGGCTCATACGCATGTTTTGTGCGTTTATGTCGGCCACAGGCAGTTGCATCACTTCGAACAATTTGCCAGCCGCCGGGTTAGCCACGACAAACGCCTTGTTAGCCACAATTTGCTGCTTGTTGATCACAAAACCATAGTTCTTGCCATTGGGCAGCTTGGTATCGAGCTTGGACTGTTCACCAGGGAGTGACGAGAACGGCACTTCCAGCCAAACGACTTCACGCCCTGGGCGCAACTGGCCACTGACCCAGTACGGGGTCCAAGTGTAGTAGAGAACTGGCTGGCCATCTTTGAAGCGCGTCAGCGTGTCGGCAATCAGGGCAGCGTAACTGCCTTGGTTGTGGGTCACGGTGTCGCGCAATTTGAACGCAGTGAGCTGGTGCTCAATCACACCTTCGCAGCCCCAGCCTGGGTTGCAACCGGTCAGGTCAGCCTTGCCGTCACCGTTGGTATCAAACAGCTTGGCAATTTTGGGGTCAGTCAATTGACCAATGTTGGTAATCTTATATTTGTCGGCTGTTTTTTTGTCGATCAAATAACCTTGCGCGGCATTGTTGGAGTAAGTGCCGGTACGCGAGAGTTTGGCATCGCCACCCGCTGCTGTATAAAAATTGGCGTGTAGCGGATTCCAGTGGTCTGCGAGAAACGTCGCATCACCATTGCCGATGGCTACGTGGGCGGTGGCGTACTCCACCTCCTTGATCGACTGCACGTCGTAGCCCAGCTTTTGCAAGGCTTTGTTCACCAGCAGGGTCTGGAAGGTTTCTTCGGCAATCGAACTCTTGAGCGGGAGGACCTTAACGCCGGTGCCCGGCAAGGTAGCGGCCTGGGTGGCTAGACTGAGGGCTAGCAGACTGCTAGCCAACAGGGTGCGCGTCAGACGTCGGGTAGTACTGATGGTCATAAAATGAGCTCCTTGAAGAGAGGGTTGAGAAACAAGTTGAAAACCAGGCCGTACGCTCAAGCGCAGGCGTGGGGAGAGTCGCCGGCAAGTTCTAACCGGCGGGAGGGTTGCGGGTCTTGAGCAGTGCCGCGATCAGCCCGACCGGGCCGGTTTGCCACCAGTGGCGTACGCCGCGCCGGGGCTGGCCTGCGGCTTGGGTAATACGGTCCAGCGAAATCGCCAGAAGCACGATACCCAGACCGCCCACAGTCGCGAGCCCCATGTCCAATCGACCAATGCCGCGTAACACCATTTGGCCCAGGCCGCCCACCGCAATCATGGAGGCAATCACCACCATCGACAGTGACAACATCAAAGTCTGATTCACGCCCGCCATGATGGACTGAATGGCCAGCGGCAGCTGCACTTTAATCAGCAATTGCCAAGGCGAGGCACCATAGGCAAGCGCCGCTTCAACTAGGTCAGGGCGCACTTGGCGAATGCCCAGGTTGGTCAGACGCACTAAAGGCGGCAACGCGAAGATGATGGTCACAATCACGCCCGGCACATTGCCGATGCCAAACAACATTACCACCGGCACCAGATAAACAAAGGCTGGCGTGGTTTGCATGGCATCCAGCACGGGTCGCACAAGGCGCTGGAGGCGGTCATTACTGGCCAGCAAAATTCCCAGCGGCAGTCCCAGCACCAGACAAAATACCAATGACGTCAGAACCAGCGACAGTGTCACCATCGCCTCGGGCCAAATGCCCAGCATCACCACCACGGCGAGCGACACCACGGTGCCCAGCGCCACCACCTTGCCGGCAAACTGCCAGGCCAGCAAGCCAAAAATTGCGACCATCGCCAGCGAAGGCACACTTTGTAATAGCGCTTCAACCCAAGTCAACATGCCATCAATCGGCTCACGCACGGTCTGGAAAAAGGGGCGGAAGTGCACCACCACCCAGGCCAGCCCCTGGTTAATCCAGTCCTCAACCGGCATCGAGCCGTCCCACAAGTTCTGAATCTTCCAACCGTCATCAACGGGGACAACGGCCGCGGGCGCATCCAGCCAACTGGCTCCTGCAGCGGGCATCTCAGCGCCTGAGGCGGCAGGTTCCACGGGGGCCGTAAGCCATGGGTTAGCATCTTCAGGCATAGTTTCGAGGGTCTGTGTATTTTCCATAGGATCAAAAGCCTTCAGGTTCAAACGGCGGGCACCACAGGGGTGTCGCGATCCAGAAATTTCAATAACGTGGTCTTGCTGATGGCGCCGCAATAGCGCCCGTCCTGCGCCACCACTGGCACGGCATAAGGCATTTGTGCGACCTGGCCGAACAGCTCGCTAACCAGCGCGTCAGCGGCAATCGGCTGCACGTCGGGCAAATAAACAGAGGTCAGACCCAGCGGCCCGACGTGATCGTGCAAGGCCGTGCGCAAGCCATCTGCCGAGACCACACC
>JBLHZH010000352.1:0-3161 GCA_047629695.1 Rhodoferax sp. | reverse complement strand
ATTTATATGAAATTATATTTCTAACTCACGCGTTTACCCGAGGGCATTTTGAAAGCCTATTTTTCGCGTTCAGTCCTATGATTTTTTAATTAAAGATGCTTAAAAATGAAATAACTCAAGGTGCTCAAGCGCCAGCCCCAAAGAATGACTTGACAGACATGTGCTCAATTCATGAAATATTGTTTCTTTTTTGAGAGCATATACAAAGCGCTCACGATCGCGCAACATCCAACCCATAAGGACACACACCATGGCTGATTTATTTGACAATCCGATGGGCCTGATGGGCTTTGAATTCGTCGAGTTCGCCTCGCCCACCCCCGGCCTGCTGGAACCGGTATTTGAGCGTATGGGCTTCACGCTGGTGGCCAAACACCGCTCCAAGGACGTGGTGCTGTACCGCCAGGGCGACATCAACTTCATCGTCAACCGGGAACCCAAAAGCGTGGCTGGCTACTTTGCTGCCGAGCACGGGCCCAGTGCCTGCGGCATGGCGTTTCGGGTGAAAGACGCCCACCTAGCCTACAACCGGGCGCTGGAACTGGGCGCGCAACCGATTGAAATTAAAACCGGACCGATGGAGCTGAACCTGCCGGCCATCAAGGGCATTGGCGGCGCACCGCTCTATCTGATTGACCGCTTTGAAGAAGGCAAGTCGATTTATGACATTGACTTTGTGTTTATCGAGGGTGTGAACCGGCACCCGCCGGGCCACGGCCTCAAGCTGATTGACCACCTGACACACAACGTCTACCGCGGTCGCATGGCATTCTGGGGTGGTTTTTACGAGAAGTTATTCAACTTTCGCGAGATCCGCTACTTTGACATCCAGGGCGAGTACACCGGCCTGACCTCGCGCGCCATGACCGCACCCGATGGCCAGATCCGCATCCCGCTCAACGAAGAGGCCAAGCAGGGTGGCGGCCAGATCGAGGAGTTTTTACTCAAGTTCAACGGAGAAGGCATCCAGCACATTGCACTGATCTGCGACGACCTGCTCGCGACCGTGGACAAACTCGCCGTCACCGGTGTGCCGCTGATGATCGCGCCCAGCGACAGCTATTACGACATGCTAGCGGCCCGCCTGCCAAACCACGGCCAACCGGTGACCGAACTACAAACGCGCGGCATTTTGCTGGACGGCTCCACCGAAAGCGGCACACCTCGCCTGTTGCTGCAAATTTTCTCGCAACCACAACTCGGGCCAGTGTTTTTCGAATTCATCCAGCGCAAGGGCGACGAGGGCTTTGGCGAAGGTAACTTCAAGGCGCTGTTTGAGTCCCTGGAGCGCGACCAGATTCAGCGCGGCGCCTTGACCGTGGAGGCCTGAACGATATGAAAATCGACCGCATTCACCACGTCGCCTACCGCTGCAAGGACGCCAAAGAGACCGTGCTCTGGTACCAGAAGATGCTGCACATGGACTTTGTGCTGGCCATTGCCGAAAACCATGTGCCCTCGACCAAGGCCCCCGACCCGTATATGCATGTGTTTCTGGACGCCGGTCAGGGCAATGTGCTGGCCTTCTTTGAGTTGCCCACGCAGCCGCCCATGGGGCGCGACCCCAACACTCCGGCCTGGGTGCAGCACATTGCCTTCAAGGTGAAGGACCGCGCCGAGCTACTTGAGTTTCGGGCGCATCTGGAGGCTAACGAGGTCGACGTGCTGGGCGTCACCGACCACGGCGCCTTCCACTCGATTTACTTCTTCGACCCCAATGGCCATCGGCTAGAGCTGGCCTGCCCGGACCCCGAGGAAGAAGCCTTGATCAAACGGCTGGACGCCGTCAAGTGGGAGATGCTGGAAGAATGGTCGCAAACCAAACGCGCCCCCCAACAAGGCGCCTTTTTGCACCAGCGGGAGTTCAAGGCATGAGCCCCACACCCAACCCCGCGGTTGACGACAGCCACGACGCGGCGCTGCAAAGCTGGGTCACATCAGCCAACGCACCGGACACCGACTTCCCGATTCAAAACCTGCCCTTTGGCCGCTTTCGTACCCAAGCAGAGGCCGACTGGCGCATCGGCGTGGCGATTGGCAGCCAAGTGCTGGACCTGCGCGTCGCCAAGCTCATCGACCACAACGACATGAACCGGCTGATGGGCCTGCTGCCGGAGACGCGTCGCCGTCTGCGCCAAACCCTGTCACAGGGTTTGCGTGTGGGCAGCCCTGAACAGGCCGTCTTCACGGCGGCCTTGCATGCGCAGTCTGAGGTTGAACTCGGCCTGCCCTGTGAGGTGGGTGACTACACCGACTTCTACACCAGCATTCACCACGCCACCACCATCGGCCAGCAGTTTCGACCTGACAACCCGCTGTTACCCAATTACAAATGGGTGCCGATTGGTTACCACGGCCGGGCCTCCAGCATCATCCCCAGCGGCCAGAGCTTTCACCGGCCCAACGGGCAAACCAAGGCGCCCGACCAGGCGGCGCCCACCCTGGGCCCCTGCCGCCGGCTCGACTACGAGCTGGAACTGGCCCTGCTGGTGGCCCGCCCCAACCCACTGGGCGAACCGATTGCCATGACGCAGGCCGAAGACCATGTGTTTGGCGTCAGCCTGTTCAATGACTGGAGCGCGCGCGACATCCAGGCCTGGGAGTACCAGCCCCTGGGACCCTTCCTGTCTAAAAGCTTTGCCAGCACGCTGTCACCCTGGGTCGTCACGCTGGACGCGCTGGTGCCGTTTCGGGCCCCTTTCAACCGACCTGCAGACGATCCGCAACCGCTGGCCTACCTCGACTCACCCGCCAATCGGGCCCAAGGTGCCATCGACATAGAGCTTGAAGTGTGGCTGCAGACGGCGCAGATGCGCGCCGCGGGTCAGGTCGGCGAGCGCCTGTCCCGCGCCAACTACCGCGATGCTTACTGGACCGTGGCGCAGTTGGTGGTGCATCACACCATCAATGGCTGCAACCTACATGCCGGCGACCTGCTGGGCACGGGCACCTTGTCGGGGCCGCGCCCGGAACAGGGCGGCTCCATGATGGAGCAAAGCGCGGGGGGCAAGCGGCCCTTGGAATTAACCAACGGCGAGACCCGCAGTTGGCTGGACGACGGCGACAGCATCATCCTGCGCGGCTACTGCCAGCGCGCGGGCTTCAGGCGCATCGGCTTTGGCGAGTGCCGGGGCACGGTGCTAGGAGCACGACCATGCCAA
>JBLHZH010000351.1:0-3166 GCA_047629695.1 Rhodoferax sp. | reverse complement strand
AGGCTGGGGTCGGCTTGAATGTCCAGGCAGGGGTAGGCCACGCCGGGCGAATAGGCCAGCGACAGGTCGCGCTGGTTGGACAGGGGTTTGGTCGGGGTCACCGATATCTTGCCGCGGGTCGGTAGGCGGTGGTAGTCGCGTGCGGCCTCGCGCAGGGTATGTTCGGCTGTTGAAAGTTCTTTGCTCATTTTGTTTGCTCCTCAAAAAGGCTATTGTGGCGGGTTCAATTTAGCGATGCGCCGCATGGGCGTTAAACCAGCCAGTCTTTCAAGCTTCGTGCAATCACTTTGGTGGCGCGGCGCAAGTCTTCCAGCTCCAGTCGTTCATCGGCGCGTTTGGCATGCGAGGCCAGCACGGTGCGGGGTCCGGCGCCGTAAATGACGCCTGGAATACCGGCCTCACAAAACAACCGAACATCCGTGTACAAGGGAGTTCCCAAGGCGGGAATGGCTTCGCCAAAGACCGCCTGACCGTGTTTCTGAAGAGCCTCGACCAGCGGCTGGTTTCCCGGCAGCGGTTGCATGGCGCGCGCCAGCAGCAGGCGCTTAACGGCGACCGAGATGCCGGGCTGTTGCGCTGCCGCCGCGTCAATGATCTGGCGCAGGGTGGCTTCGACTTCGACCGGGTTTTCTTCCGGGATCATGCGCCGGTCCAGCTTGAAGCTGACGCGTCCTGGAATCACGTTGGTGTTGGTGCCGCCTTCAATCATGCCGACATTCAGGTAGGGGTGGGTAATACCTTCGACCTGCGAGGTGACCTGCTGGTAAAGCGTGTTTTGCGCGTACAGGGCCTGTAAAATGTGCACTGTGGCCTGCAGCGCATCCACGCCAGACTCGGGAATGGCAGCGTGTGCCATCTGGCCGTGCACCGTGACTTCCATTTGTAGGCAGCCGTTGTGCGCCGTGATGACCTGGTAGCTAAAGCCGGCCGCAATCATCAGGTCGGGATGGATGATTTTGTGCTTGAGCAGCCAGGCCGGCCCGAGTTCGCCGCCAAACTCTTCGTCGTAGGTAAACAACAGTTCCACACTGCCATTCGCCGGTTTGGCCACGGCTTCCAGCGCCCGCAGGGCGAAGGTGTAGCTGGCAAAGTCGCTTTTACTGACCGCTGCGGCACGGCCATAAATACGCCCGTCCTCGATCTCGCCGCTGTAGGGGTCTTTTGTCCAGCCTTCGCCTGGCGGCACCACATCGCCATGGGCATTGAGCAGCACGGTGGTGCCGGGGCCATAGCGGCGGCGCACCAGCAAATTGGTGATGCTTTGCAGGCCGGCGGCCCGCACCTCGGCCTCGGGCACCGGGTGTTGCTCAGCTGCCAGTCCCATGGCCTTCAGCAACTCGGCGGTGCGCTCGGCGTGCGGTGCGTTGTTGCCAGGCGGGGTGTCGGTGGGGACACGAATCAGGGCTTGCAAAAATACCAGTTGCTCGTCAAAGTGGGCGTCGACCCAGGCATCCAGTTGTTCATAAGGGGTCATGGCACGTCTTTCAGGGGGCTGAGGTGGTTGAGCAGGTGGGTGAAGGCGTCGATGGCCAGTTGCATGTCGTCGCTGGTGGTGGACTCCAGCGGGTTGTGGCTGATGCCGGCGTTTTGCCCGCGCACAAACAACATGGCTTGCGGCATGATTTCATGCAACTTCATGGCGTCGTGACCGGCCCCGCTGGGCAGGCGGTGCAGCGGCAGGCCCAGCGCTTGAACGGCGACCTCCCAGCGCTGTTGCCAGGCTGGGGCGCTGGGCGCAGCGGCGGCACGCATGGTTTGCTCCAGCGTGTATGACACTTGGCGGCGCTCGCAAATAGCCGTCAGTGCGGCCAGCACATCCTGTGCCAGCGCATCGCGCTGGCCATCGGTCGGGGCCCGTAAGTCCAGCGAGAACAGGCAGCGCCCTGGCACCACATTGATGGAGCCGTTGGGCACCTGCAACTGGCCCACCGTAGCGACCGAGTCGCCATCGGCCTGCGCCCTTTGTTCGGTCGTCAGCATCAGCTCGGCGACGGCAGCAGCAGCATCCTGGCGCCGGTTCATGGGCGTGGTGCCAGCGTGGCAGGCGGTGCCGACGATCTCGCCTTGGTAGCGCACGCCGGCGTTGATTGAGGTCACCACGCCCAGGGGTAAATCAAGTTCGTTCAGCACCGGGCCCTGCTCAATATGAATCTCAACAAAGCCGAGGTAGTCATCGGGCTGGCGCTGTATTTGGGCAATGGCGTTTACGTCGAGGCCAGCATGGATCATGGCCTCGCGCATGGTGATGCCGTCGGCATCTTTTTGCGCCAGCCAGCTTAAGTCAAACTGACCCACCAGTGCGCCGGAGCCCAGAAAAGTGGCTTTGTAGCGCTGGCCTTCTTCCTCGGCAAAGGCCACCACTTCGATGTGAAACGGCAGGCGCCGGCCCTGGCGATGCAACTCGCGCACCGCCATGACTGGCACAAAAATGCCGAGCCGGCCATCGTACTTGCCACCGTTGCGCACGCTATCAAAATGCGAACCGGTCAGCAGGGTTTTGGCGTCCGGTATGTCGGCGTGGTAACGACCGACGAGGTTGCCAACGGCATCGGTATGCACGCTGTCAAAGCCGCAGTCGCGCATTCGTGCTTGAATATAGGCGGCGCAGGCCCGGTGGGCGTCCGTCAGGTAGGTCACAGTGAGCTGGCCTCTTTCCTGGTAGCCGGGTTCGCTGAATCGGGCCAGTTCCTGGTGCCAGTCCCACACCGTATTACCCAGTACCGGGTGGGTCTCAAATTTGTCGTTCAGGCGAATCTCGGCAATCCGGTGGATGTTGCGCAGCGACTCCTGGCGCTCGAACATCGGGTGGTTTTGCAGCCGCCGCGCCAGGGTGTCGATGATTTCCTGCCGGCTCAAGCCGGTACCGCGCGGACCGCGCACGGCCACGATGAAGGGAAAAGAAAATTTGTCGTTGTAGGCGGTGTTGAGTTGCTGGATTTGTGTCAGCTCGGCCGGGCTGCACTGGGTCAGGCCCGCCGTGTTTTGCTCCAGCGTGGACTCGGCCGTGAGGGCCTGGCGCAACATGGCTTTGCCCGCCAGTTCCGGGTGTGCCCGGATCAGCGCCAGTTGGGCCGCGTCCGCTGCGCTGGCCACGGCCTGCGCCAGCGCGTGTTTGAGCTGGGCCAACGAGCCAAACGGACGTGCCGTCAGGGCTTGTTCGGCCACC
>JBLHZH010000350.1:0-3176 GCA_047629695.1 Rhodoferax sp. | reverse complement strand
GCAGGCGACTGGAGACCATCGGCGGTACCCCGCCCGACCTCTCGGCATTGCCGCCGGGGTGTGCTTTTGCCGAACGGTGTTCTTTGGCCACTGAGGCCTGCTGTGCAGCGCAACCCGCTGTGGTTGAATTTTCTCCTGGCCACCGGGCACGTTGTATTCATACACGTCTGGTTGCCGATGCGACTGCCGTACCCGCCGCCTAATCCCCTGACCTACAGAGAAAGCCCCCTATGCCTTTATTCGACCCTGTCCACGCTTTTGTTCCCTATCCTGTTGTTGCTGTGCCTTGCGCTAGCACCGGCCCGCTGGCCGGACTCAGCTTTGGCGTCAAAGACCTGTTTGATGTAGCGGGCTACCCGACTGGCGGTGGCAGCCCGATTGTGCTGGCGATGTCGGGTATCAAAACCAGTACCGCACCCACTGTGCAAAAACTGCTGGACGCGGGCGCCCGTTTCAAAGGTAAAACCGTGACCGACGAGTTTGCGTTCTCGATGAATGGCAATAACGCTCATTTTGGTGCCCCCTTCAATGGCGCCGTGCCAGATCGCATTACCGGCGGCTCGTCGTCAGGCTCGGCCTCGGCGGTGTCCTCCGGCTTGTGCGACTTTGCACTGGGCACGGATACTGGTGGCTCGGTGCGTGCGCCGGCCAACCATTGCAATCTGTTTGGTCTGCGGCCCACCCATGGCCGTGTCAGCCTGACCGGGGTTCTGGATCTGGCGCCGAGCCAGGACACCTGTGGCTGGTTCGCCCGCGACATTCATACTTTCGCCCAGGTGGCTGATGTGCTGCTGGGTCAGGACGAAAAACCATTGCCCCCGCACGTGCGCCTGCTGCTGCCACAGGACGTTTGGGCGCTGCTTGATGAGCCCGTGACCGAGGCGCTGTCGGCGGCCGTGGCCCAGGTGCAGGCGGTGCTGGGCGTTGCAAAACCAACCCAGGCGGTACTGGAGTCGTTTGATGCGATGTACTGGAATTTTCGTTATATGCAGGGCCGTGAGGCCTGGATGACAGATGGCCCGTTGATCGAGCGCTATGCGCCGCCCCTGGGTTCAGGCGTGGCTGAGCGCTTTGAATGGTCGCGCAACGTGACCGATACACAGGTGCTGGCAGCGCGCAATTTCAAACAACAGTTTCAGACTCATTTGACGGCCCTGTTGGGCACCGACGGCGTGCTGCTAATGCCCACCATGCCTGACATTGCGCCGCTGCGCAGTGCCGCTGAAAGTAATTTGGAGGATTACCGCAACCGGGCCACACGGATGCTGTGTATTGCGGGCTTATCAGGGTTTCCTCAACTCTCGATGCCGCTGGCGCAGCGCGCAGGCGCCCCGTTGGGACTCTCATTGCTCGGGCCGGCCGGCAGTGACCGTTCGCTGGTGGCTTTGGCGCAGCGAATTACCGCGAGTGGCAGTTGATTTCATATCTACATAAAGTTTATTTTTCGTAAATAAACTTTAATTTTGGCCCCACAGTAGTTGGCACAAGTGCAAGAGATTTGGTTTTCAGTGGATTCTTTGGCATCGGTTTAATCTCAATAGAGTGAGTCCGTTATGAATAGCAATTCTTCACAAGAACCGTAGGCTCAGGGAAACAATAAATAGTAATCTTCGGCTGATTCCGCAAAAACTTTGGTTACCACTCGTTGAAAGATATTCGAAAATCTGGTCAGGCGGGTGCCAGCCCTGTATCAGGCCAAGACGCAACGCCATGTCGGCCATCTGCGGGATTCGTTTGCGGTGTTGTCAGATGCGCAGCAGTCGGGCACGACCCTGTCAAAACTCAACGGTTCTTTTTTCAGTTGCCGGGTGTCGGCAGAGGTGATCAACTTTCTAGAGCGTCGTACCCTAGCCGCAGGGGTTGAAGCGTAGATCCTGCAGGCTGAAGGCAAAGCTGAGAGCCGTCAACGCCACGCACCGGTTTGAGCAACCTCGTTTCTGCACGGCGGCAGGCCGCGGCAGTCTTTAAGGCGTTATTGTCAGGCCCAACTTCGCCAGTCGGCGAGGCTGTATTTTTATTGAGTTCAGTTCAAATATTCGTGCCAGGGCCTCGCGATATTGCTCCGCACCTATCGCATTGGTGTTGTGGTGTGAGCCTCCTTTGACCAGCACAAACTCTTTGGGCGCCCGAGCTGCATCAAACAGTTTTCGACCCAGTTCGGGTTTGATCAGCTGGTCATTTTCACCATGCACCACCAGCAGGGGTGAGCCGATGTGACTGACCCGGTTGATGGACTCGAAGCGTTGTGTAATCAGGCGGTTCACGGGGAGCCAGCCCCATTTCATGGTGTTCACGACATCCGGAATGGAGGTAAAAGTACCCTCCACAATCGTGCCGCTTTCGTCGGTGACCCGGCTTGCCAGTTCAATCGCAATGGCGCCTCCCAGCGAGTGACCAAAGATGTAGCGTGACTGGTTCGGGTGGTGGTCTGCCAGCCAGTTCCAGGCCGCGTGGGCGTCTTCATAGGCATAGTCTTCGGCGACCCGCGAGGCATCACTCTTGCCAAAACCACGGTAGTCGACAGCCAGTACCGAAAAGCCTAACTCCTGCATCCGGCGTATCCGGTGGGCGGAGCCGTTGACGTTCCAGCGTGCGCCGTGTAGATAAAGCAAAACTGGTGCATTGGCAACCCTCGTTACATCGGCGGCTATCCAGAGCCCGTGTAGTTTGGTGCGCTGACCCGACAGGCTTGAATCAAATTCGATCCATACATCTGCCATGCCAGTGATGTTGTCCTGACCGCCTCGCCAACTGCTGTCGCTGGGTTGGAATATCCATTCACCCTGTTTTTTATCCCATGCGACACAGCCCACAAACAAAGCGCTTGCGAGCAAAGTCATACCTATCAGTGACCAGCGATTGATGCGCATAGAAGTAGCCAGGTTAGAGTAAAAAACAACACATATGAATTAGCACCCAGGGGCAAACAACTGGTTTACAAATGGTATTTAAAAGATTTTAAATTTTTCGGACAGCAGAGGTTTTTGGAAAAACAAAATTATCCTTGCTACGATAAGCTATTACGGCATGTAAATTGCTTATAATTTAAGATGGCCAATCGGGTCGCGGATAGCTTTAACACTGAGGTTTACCCTTCGGGAAATCGTATGCCGCGCAATGTCGACTGGTTGCAAAGGAGGTATGCACGAAATCGTGCATAAGTATCGCTTCAAAAT
>JBLHZH010000349.1:0-3179 GCA_047629695.1 Rhodoferax sp. | reverse complement strand
GCGAATTCAGCAGCGGCAAGCTGACAAAATGGACGCTTTTTCGCCTCCCGTCAGCCGAAGTGACCGCCAGCGATGCCAGTCCGGCGGCAGCCCCGTAAAATCAATTTTTTGTAAAACCTGCACCTGCCCATACTTAAGGAAATACGCATGACAGCCCAAGCCCCTTCGATGTCCGACCGCGACGGAAAAATCTGGATGGACGGCCAGATGGTGGAATGGCGCGACGCCAAAATCCACGTTCTGAGCCATACCCTGCACTACGGCTGTGGCGCCTTTGAGGGCGTGCGCGCCTACCACCTGCAAGACGGCAGCACCGGTATCTTTCGCCTCGCCGAACACACCGAGCGCCTCTTCAACAGCGCCAAGATCTTGCGCATGAAAATCCCGTTTAGCCAGGCAGAAGTCATGCAGGCCACGCTGGACGTGGTGCGCATTAATAACTTGCCCAGCTGCTATATCCGTCCCCTGACCTGGATCGGCTCTGAAAAACTCGGCGTTTCTCCCAAGGGCAACAGCATTCACTTAATGGTGGCCGCCTGGGCCTGGGGCGCCTACCTAGGGGACGAGGGTCTGAAACACGGTATTCGGGTCAAGACCTCCAGCTTCACGCGCCATCATGTGAATATCACCATGATTCACGCCAAAGCGGTGAGCAACTACACCAACTCGATTCTGGCCAATATGGAGGCCACCGACGACGGCTACGATGAAGCCCTGTTGCTCGATCCCCAGGGCTTTGTTTCCGAAGGCGCGGGCGAAAACGTGTTTGTGGTGCGCAAAGGCGTGGTTTACACCCCTGACTCCAGCGCTGGCGCCCTGAACGGCATCACGCGGAGCACCATTTTTGCCATCTGTGCTGACCTCGGTATCGAGTTGCGCGAAAAGGCCATCACCCGCGACGAGATCTATATTGCCGACGAGGCCTTCTTCAGTGGCACCGCCGCCGAGGTGACACCGATCCGTGAGCTTGACCGCGTCGAGATCGGTAACGGCACGCGCGGCCCCATCACCGAAAAAATTCAGAGTGCGTTCTTTGATATCGTCAACGGCCGTAACCCCAAATACGCCCATTGGCTGACAAAAGCTTAATCACATCATGCAAGAATCCGTCATCGAATTATTGGCCAAAGACCTTAACGACCAAGGCGGCGTGTATTGTCCCAGCCCCCTGGCCAATATGAAAATCTGGGATGGCCACCCCAAGGTCTACCTCGATGTCGCCAGCGCTGGCGAGGCCAAGTGCCCCTACTGCGGCACCGTCTACAAACTCAAGGACGGCGAGCACTTTGCCGGTCACCATTAACAGCCTGCTCATCGCGCCGCAGTGGATTGGCGATGCAGTAATGACCGAGCCGCTGCTGCGCCGCTTGCACGCGCGCGGCGAGCGGCTCACGGTCGGCGCGCTGCCCTGGGTGGCGCCGGTGTACCGGCTGATGCCGCAGGTGGCCGAGGTGATTGAGTTTCCGTTTGCCCACGGCGGCCTGCAGTTCAAGGCGCGCCGAAGCCTGGCGCAGCAGCTGGGCGGTCGCTTTAATATCGCCTACATTTGCCCCAACTCCCTGAAAAGCGCCCTGCTGCCGTTTCTGGCCAGCATCCCCAAGCGCGTGGGTTATCTGGGCGAGGCCCGTATCGGCCTACTGACGCACCGCCTGAAAAACCCGCCTAAAACCCGGCGCCCGCCGATGGTCGCGTTTTACTCGGCGCTCAGTGGTGAAGCCGACTTTGCCAGCGACCAGCCGAAACTGCAGACCGACAGCGCCGCCTTGGCGCAGACGCTGGATGCACTGGGCTTGCGCCCCGGCGGCTATAACGTGTTTGCGCCAGGCGCCGAGTTTGGCCCCGCCAAACGCTGGCCAGTCAAGCACTTTGCCGAACTGGCGCGGCAACTGGACCGACCAGTGGTGCTGCTTGGCTCGGCCAAGGAGTTCGACCTGTGCCAGTCAATTGCAGAACCTGTCAACGCCATCCAGCCGGACCAGTGCCTGAACCTGGCGGGTAAAACCACGCTGGCCCAGGCCCTGAATGTGATTGCTGGTAGCCACAGTGTTATCAGTAATGATTCAGGACTGATGCATGTGGCCGCTGCTTTTAGGGTGCAGCAGGTCGCCATTTTTGGCTCTAGCAGCCCGCTGCATACACCACCGCTGAACCTACAGGCCAGGGTGCTGTGGCTCAAGAACGACCCGGCCTACCAGCCACCACTGGACTGCGCCCCCTGTTTTGAGCGCGACTGCCCGCTCGGTCACACCCGCTGTCTGAATGACATTTCAGCCACCGATGTACTATTGCAATTACGCAACTGAACCTCGCCGCAGACCGCCCATGCTGGACCATGTCTTTCTCTCCGTCACCGGCCTGCCAAGGTCCATCAGCTTTTATAAGTGGAGACTGGCGCCACTGGATATCAACCCTGTCATCGACTATGACGGCGCCAACGGCCCAGCTAAGCAAAGTGGCTCGTCTTTCCGAGCGCAGCGCGGCAGGCAAAGACTTCATTGACCACCACCGATCAGGCCAGCCTGGTTCGAAACTCTTGCAGCGTAGAAAAAATAAGTCGCATCCCAAAAGCTCCCAATATCGCGCCGGACACCTTGCTGAACAATGCCAAATGGCGAGCATAAGCGGCCTGGATACGCGCGTGTGAAAAGGTGACCACTAAAAACAGATGCCAAACCAGTGCATTGATATAAACCAGGGCCACGGCACTGGCAATCATGAGCCCACTTGAATGGGGCGGCAAGGCGGTCGCAAAGACACTGCTGAAAAACAGGGCCGTTTTGGGATTCAGCACATTCGTGATGAAGCCGAGGCGAAATGCACCCCACTTCTCCAGCGGCAGGACGCGGGACGTGGCCGTCGTGCCATGTGACCGCCATAACTTGAATCCGAGGTAGCCCAGGTAAGCACCCCCCGCGAGTTGCAGAACTTGCCGAGAGGCGGGATGCGCACTAAAAATAAAGCCAATGCCCATGATGGCCAGAGTGGCCCAGGTCAGCGTCACGGTCGTGATGCCAAAGGCTGCAGCAAAAGCCGTCGAACGCTTGCCACTGGCCGCCAGCTGGCCGATCAGAAGAAAATTGGCCCCGGGGATGATCAGAATTAACCAGTGAAGCAAAGCAATAGTGACGAGTGCGCTGAGCATTTTTGTAGCCTGTGAGGAGATTTGAAGAAGAAAAAAA
>JBLHZH010000348.1:0-3182 GCA_047629695.1 Rhodoferax sp. | reverse complement strand
CCATCATGGGCGCGCTGCCGCGGTACGGAGCGGACAGCAAATCGAGTTTAAATTTTTCACCGATGACTTTGACCAGAAATTCAGGTGTTGACGCGGGCGCCGGAATACCAACCGCCCCCTTGCTATCTCGTGTTTTAACCCAGGCCACATACTCGGCAAAGCTCTTGGCTGGCGTGCCACCGGACACCGCAAAGGCATTTACAAATGTCGCAAAGCCTGCGACCGCCACAAAGTCTTGGGCAGGGGCGTAGCCTGGATTTTTTAGTACCATCGGCAAGATGGTGATGGTATGGTCATGCGACAAAAACAGCGTGCTGCCATCCGCCACGGCGGCTTTCAGTGCCTGCGCCGCAATCTGCCCGCCCGCACCTGGTTTGTTCTCCACGATCACCGCCACGCCCAACTCGTCCTTGAGTTTTTCAGCCAGGATGCGCGCTGCTGCGTCTGAACCACCGCCCGCCGGAAAGCCGACCAGAATTTTGATGGGTTTGACAGGCTGCGCCATGGCAAAGCCCAAGCTACAACAAACGGCCAATACGGCTGTAAAACGAAACAGGGAAGCCAGTCCGCGGCGTCGAGAAAAAATCATGAGAAAACTCCTGCGTTTGAAAATATATGTATTTTTAAGAGAATACGTAATTTTGCGTCCTTTTGCTGTGCCATTTGTGGAACTGGCATGCACTCCGGCCTCAATATGTTCCTCAACTGGTAACGCGACATAACTGTTTGTCCTTGAACGCAACTTGCGTCTCCGTTACTCGTCGTCCCGCACCGGGATGGTCTCCCTGGTGTGGGAGACACTTTCTATGTACCTGCGCAAAATTTGCTGTTCAACCTTGACTCGGTCGTTGGGTCGGCAGGTGTAGCGAACCGTTAAATCGCTGCTCTTGCTGTCATCAAGCGTAATAATGACGCGGGTTTCGGCCGATGGAAGGTCCACATGCTGGGCCAACTCAAGACTTTTCAAATGCACATTGGCCTGCTTTTGCCAGGTTGCACAAACCTGAGCGGCCGCGCTGGCCAAAGCACTCTCGTGATTCGTTATGTTCCAGGTTCGATCGATCTTGATAGTCAGCAGGTAAATCACAAATTCACCGGTCACGGTGAAATTTCTCACCGTCTGCGTCAGGAGCATCGAATTCGGAATGGTCACTGTCTGCCCCGTGACCTGATGGCCCTGCCGAGTTTCGAGTACGGTGGTGTACATGGCGTTAATGTCCACAACACGACCAGACGCATTTCCGATTTCAATATAGTCGCCGAACCCAAAGGGTCTCGTGACTGTAATATTGACGAATCCGATGAGATTGAGCAAGGCTTCTTTGCTCACAATAAGAATGGCACCCGCCACCGCAGCAAGCGAGAGGGCAAAGCCGGCAATTTTGGATCCCCAGATCGCAATCAGCGTCACGGCAGCTGTGATCATCACCACATTTCGCCATATCACCTGACGCTCACGGCGAACCGCCAATGTTCCCTCCGTGCGTGCCAGCATCTTGCGAATGATGCTCAGACTGAGGGGCGTGATGATGAGCGCCACCAAGGTAATCGTCAACCGCGAAAACTCTTCGACCGCGAAGAGGTGCAGCAGGTCTATAACGCGATCAATCACGACCGACTCAGACGCCCATCTGGCGTGCAAAATCCCGAATATCGGTGACCACGATGTCCCAGTCCTCGGAGGGTGCCAGATCCTTGATCTGGTTGGGTCCATATTCAAGAGGTCTTGGCCAGAACGCGGTTTTTAAGCCGCCATGGCGGGCGGCCAGCAAATCGTCGTTATGTGCGGCGCACATCATGACTTCAGCGGGTTCGAGTTGCAGGAGGCTGCAGGCGCCCAAGTACGATTGTGGCTGGGGCTTGTAGCAACGAAAGATTTCGGTCGACAGATTCAAATCCCAAGGCAAACCTGTGTATTTAGCAATATCTGTCAACAGTGACACATTGCCGTTTGACAGGGGAGCAATAATGTATTTGCTTTTCAGTCGCGTCAAGCCGCCAACCGCATCCGGCCAGCCATCCAGGCGGTGCCAGACCCGGTTGACGTACACGCGCTGGGCCTCGGTCATGGCGTCCAGGCCAAACTCGGAAATCAGCACATCAAGTGATTCGCGATGCAGGACGTCCAGCAGGGTCCAGGCGCGCTGACCATTGCGGATCTGCTCCATGGACGGTTGATACATGCCACGCCATCTATCGGCAAAAGCCGCCCAATCGGTTGAAAAACCAGTCTCATGGCCCCAGCGTGTCAAGTCACGGATGAGGCTGCCACGCCAGTCCACGACGGAGCCGAAGGTGTCGAACAGCAGGGCTTTGACGCTGGAGCAGAGAGTGGGATTGGCAGTGGCCATGGCTTGTGATTCCCTAAAGTAGGATGTTTTTGGTCCGGGAGAATCTAAGCTGTCAATCCAGGCTTGGGTCATTTCGATATTTTGAAATGATTCTACTGGGACGAATACCAATGGGCCCTCGTGTTTTTTGCAGCCAGACAATAAAGCCCGTAACTGAAAAACCCGCCAGCGGGCGGGTTTTTCAGTTACGGGCTTTAACCGTTACGGTTGGGGGTTCATCTTAACTGCCCGTTTTTTCGGTGTTGGTCCGGCCTGCTGTCAGGGTGCTTGTTAATTGGCTGTTTGCGATGTTCTGCATGAACATATTGTTGCTCTCACCGATCGCTGGCAAGTTGCCGGCAGCCTTGGCCATGGCGTATTCAGTCATGACTGCCTGACGTGTCAGCGAATTGGCACCTGTTGGCGCGGTGGCCATCTGTGCGCGTTCACCAATGAGGGGCAGGTTGCCGGCGGTTTTAGCCGCATTAAGATCGGTCTTGACTGTTGCACGTGTCAGGGTGCTAAGTGTGACGTTGCGTTGGGCCGCGGCAATGCCGAAGCTGTCGCTCTCGCCTAGCACGGGCAGATTGCCGGCGGCCTTGGCGGAGTAATAGTCGGCCATTACTCCGGCACGCGTCAGGGGAGCGTTGTTGGCGGCGAAACTGGTGCTGGCAATCAGACCAGAAGCAAGAATAAGAGCGGTAGTTGCGAATTTTGTTTTCATGATGAATCCCTTCAAAAAATTTCAAGACAGGTCTGAGTAGCTTCGGCGCTTATCGCCTTGATCTGCTCAGCCTCGATAAGTTGTCTTTTCGGTGTCAACTAATCGATGCATTAAATGTACTACCTCCA
>JBLHZH010000347.1:0-3188 GCA_047629695.1 Rhodoferax sp. | reverse complement strand
TGGTTCATGGGCTACCGCGGCCTGCAGCCTCGCAGAGACAAGGTTCTTTTGGAATTTACCGCTCCCTAACGCGCGTTCAGCCCCTCAAAACAGGTGGCCAGGACCAGCGTCACAATTTGCTCGTCCTGGTAGAGGCCGCCCATCTTCAGGAACTCCAGCACCGGATCGCAGGCACGCGCATAAAAAGTGTACAAAATCGCAATCGCCGGCAGGGAAGGGTTAAGTTCACCGGCGGCCTGCGCCGCCTCAATCCACCCGCCCAGACGGTCGCTCACCTCCATCAAGCCGTTCATGTAGTCCTCGTTGGCCACCATGGTGGCCCGCAGCGTCGAGTTCTGGCTTGGCAGGGACGGCATGTCACCGGCCAGTTTGACCTCCAGCGTCCAGCGCACCACGGCTCGCAACTTGTCCAACGCTGTACCTTGATCCGCTAGGCTATTGATAAAGTCCTGCGACCGGCGCATGACACGCACCATGGCGGCGGCGGCCAGCTCCTCCTTGCTGGCAAAGTGCTTGTAGAGGCTGGCTTTGGCGATACCAACCTGCGCGGCGACTTCGTCCACCGTCATGGCTTCAAACCCTTTTTCTGCGAGCAACCGGTTGACCGTTTGCACAATCGCCTCTTCACGCGCCTTAAGCATTTGTTGTTTGAATGAGACTTTGACGACAGGTGGAGATTTCATGGTCGAATTTTATCCGTCATCGTTCTTATTCAGCCAGCATGTCTTTTTTATTACTCACTCGTTTCCTAGCATCCCGGCCTGGCCGCTTCCTTCTTTCGAGTGCAGCGTCGCCGCGGCGGCGTTGGTCAGGGCGTTGGTCAGGGCGTCCAGCACCACCGAGTCCAGCTTCCAGCAATGCCAATACAAGGCCACCGGCAGGGTATGACCCGGGGCCAGATCCACCAGGCGGCCACTTTGTAGATGCTCGCGCACCAGTAACTCAGGTACCACGCTGATCCCCCAACCGGCCAGCACGGCACGTACCTGCCCCTCGGAACTGGGCACATACAGCTGGCGCAAGGCCACCTGGCTGAGCCCCAGCACCCGGCTCACAAACTCGGACTGCAAACCATCCTTGCGGTTGAAGGCAATATACGGCAGGACACGAAAATTCCCTGGCGCCAGGCCTGCCGGACAGTGGCGGGCCGCATAAGCCGCTTCGGCCACCGCCACATAGCGCATCGCGCCCAACGGCACCAGTTTGCAGCTGCGCAAAGCCTGCTTGAGGGTCGAGACACAACCCAGCACCTGGCCTTCACGCAGCCAGTCGTGGGTAAAGTTCTGGTCATCGGCGATGATCTCCAGCCCCAGTCCCTGGCGGGCCAACTCACTCAGGGCCGGCATGGCCCAGGTGGCAATACTGTCGGCATTAATGGCAATCGAGATCCGCTCGGCCTCGCGCCCCTCACTGGCGACGCCCGGAGCCAGCTCTTTCAGGTCACGCTCCAGGTCGGCCCGCAGCAGGCGCATCTGCATGGCATGCTTGAGCAACAGACGCCCCGCCGCAGTGGCTTTAAGCGGTCGGCTACGCACGATCAACACCGTGCCGACCTGAACCTCCAGCGCGCGCAGACGTTGCGATACGGCCGACTGGGTAATCGACAGGCGCACCGCCGCCCGCTCAAAGCCACCCTCTTCAACGATGGCAGCCAGACATTCCAAGGCATTTGGATCAAAAGTACTCATAAACAGCGGGCTCAATAAGGAGAACTAATGGTTTCACATAAAATTTAATTTTAGTGTTCAAGGACCACGCCATCCACGACACTTTGCATCATGAAAATTATTGTTCTTGGCGCTGGCATCATTGGCGTTAGCACCGCCTGGCATCTTCTCGAGCAGGGCCACGAGGTCACTGTAGTGGAACGTCAGCAGGACGCCGCCTTGGAGACCAGTTTCGCCAATGCAGCGCAAATATCCGTCAGCTATTGCGAGCCCTGGGCCAACCGGGATGCGCCGCTCAAAGCCCTCAAATGGATGTTTCGCAACGATGCCCCACTGCTGTTTCGTCCCAAGTTGGACTGGCAGCAATGGCGCTGGAGCCTGCAGTTTTTGAGACAGTGCAACGATGCCGCTTTTGAGCGCAATGTGCAACAGTTAGTGGCGCTGGGGGCCTACAGCCATCTGGCTCTGAAAGAGGTGGTACGGACCACTGGCATTGCCTATTCAAGGCTTGAACGTGGCATTGCACACTATTACACTGACCAGAAATCATTTGATACTGCCGGCAACGCGGCCGCTCTGATGCGCAAATATGGCGTCTCACGCCGAGTCGTCAGCCGTGACGAACTGCTGCGCATCGAGCCCGCCTTTACCCCTTTTGCATCGCGCATTGTGGGCGGCACCTACACCGCCAGCGACGAGTCGGGGGATGCCCGCGTTTTCACCCAGGCACTGGCGCAGCGCTGCGTCGCACGCGGTGCCGAGTTTTTATACCAGCACGACGTCGTGCAGCTAAACCCCCTCGGGGGCATGCTGGATGCCGTCACGGTCCGCCAGCGGCCAACCGACGCGGACAGCAGCGTGAACACCGCACCGACCCGCCGACTGCAAGCCGACCACTTTGTGGTCGCCTGCGGCTCCTACTCGGCGCCCTTGCTACGCACGGTAGGCGTTGACCTACCGATCTACCCCGGCAAGGGTTACAGCGCCACATTTCCCATCTTGCGGCCCGCGGCAGCGCCCTGTGTTTCCAGTATTGATGACGAAATGAAGATTGCCATCAGCCGGCTGGGCAGCCAGTTGCGCGTCGCCGGCACAATTGAAGTCGGCGGCTACGACCTGTCGCTCGACACCCCACTGGCCCGCGCTCGCTGCCAGATGTTGTCCGACCGTATCGAGGCCGTATTTCCAGGCGTCTGCGACACCCGCAATGCGGCGCAGGGCGGCACGCCCCACTACTGGACCGGCCTGCGTCCTGCCACACCCACCAACATTCCTTACATTGGCCAGACCAAAATGGGCAAACTCTGGGTCAATGCCGGCCACGGCACTCTGGGCTGGACGCACGGCGCCGGCTCTGGCAAAGCGCTGGCCGAACTCATCTGCGGGCGCCAGCCAGCCATGACTTTTGGTTTTCACGGCCGCAACACAACCTGACTGCCCCTAAATCACTTGCACACCGATCGGCATCGACCAGAAAGTGGGCCTGCGCGCAACAAAATTCAAATATTGAATATATAAATT
>JBLHZH010000346.1:0-3235 GCA_047629695.1 Rhodoferax sp. | reverse complement strand
ATCGGTATTGCTGGCGGTGCCGGTTTTCTCGGGCCAGGCGGTGGCTGGCAGCACCACATCGGCGAGCCAGGCGGTCTCGGTCATGAAGATGTCCTGCACCACCAGATGTTCCAGGCTGGCCAGCGCGTGGCGGGCGTGGTTCAGGTCAGGGTCGCTCATGGCCGGGTTCTCACCCATAATGTACATGCCCCGCACCTTGTGCGGATCACTGTCTGGCGCCAGCGCCTTGTGCATGATTTCCACCACGGTGTAGCCAGGCTGATCGTCAAGTTTCATGCCCCAGAAATTCTCGAACCAGTCGTGCGCTTGTTTGTCAGTCACCCGCTGGTAGTTGGGGTACATCATGGGAATCAGACCCGCGTCGCTGGCACCCTGCACATTGTTTTGGCCACGCAGTGGGTGCAGGCCCGAGCCGGGTTTGCCAATCTGGCCAGTCACTGTCACCAAGGCAATCAGGCAACGCGCGTTGTCGGTGCCGTGCACATGCTGACTCACACCCATACCCCACAACACCATGGTGCTTTTGGCCTTGGCAAATTCGCGCGCCACCTCGCGCAGGGTGTGCGCCGGTATGCCGCAGATCGGCGCCATCGCCTCGGGGCTATAGCCCTTAACGTTTTCTTTCAGGGCCTCAAAGTTGCTGGCCCGGTCACGAATAAAGGCCTCGTCGGTCAGGCCCTCTTCGATCACGGTATGGATCATCGCGTTGAGCATGGCCACATCGGTATCGGCCTTGAACTGCAGGGTGCGCCAGGCGTGCTTGCCAATGTCGGTGATGCGCGGGTCCGCCAGCACAATTTTGGCGCCCCTTTTGGCGGCATTCTTCATCCAGGTGGCCGCCACCGGGTGGTTGTTGGTGGGGTTAGAGCCAATGACAAAGATCATGCCCGCGTGCTCCACGTCGTTCACCTGGTTGCTTACCGCACCAGAACCTACGCCTTCCAGCAATGCCGCCACGCTGGAAGCGTGACACAGCCGAGTGCAATGGTCGACATTGTTGCTACCAAAGCCTGTGCGTACCAATTTTTGGAACAGGTAGGCTTCTTCATTGCTTCCCTTGGCCGAGCCAAACCCGGCCAGCGCCTTTTTGCCGTAGCTGTCCCGCAAACCTTTCAGCGTGTCGGCACTCAGCGCCAGCGCCTCGTCCCAAGTGGCCTCACGGAACACCAATGACCAATCTGCCGTGTCGCGGTTCAGGTGGTTCAGGGCCTGCGGGTCTTTGGCCACGCCATCCTTGCGAATCAGCGGCACAGTCAGGCGCTGCGGGCTGTGCGCGTAGTCAAAACCATAACGGCCCTTGACACACAGGCGGCTGTGGTTGGCCGGGCCATCACGGCCGTCGACACTGACGATCACGTTACCTTTGACGTTGTAGGTCAGCAGGCAACCGACACCGCAAAACGGACAAACCGAGTCGACCTTTTTATCCACCATCTGCGAGCCGACTTGTGTCTTAGGCATCAAGGCCCCGGTCGGACAGGCTTGCACACATTCGCCGCAGGCGACACAGCTGCTGTCACCCATCGGGTCGTTCAGGTCAAACACAATCTCGCTGTGCGAGCCGCGCAAGGCGTAGCCAATGACGTCGTTGACCTGCTCCTCGCGACAGGCCCGCACACAACGGTTGCACTGAATGCAGGCATCCAGATTGACCGCCATGGCCGGGTGCGACATATCGGACTTGGGCTGCGCACGGCGCAGGACTTTAAGCGCAGGACGCACCGTCACGTTCATGCGCGAAGCCCAGTCGCTCAGTTCTCCGTGCTGACCCGTATCGCCAGTTACAACATCAGCGTCATTCCACTTGTAACCCACATCCGGCATGTCGGACAGCAGCATCTCCAGCACCATCTTCTGGCTCTTGATGGCGCGCTCGCTGTTGGCTTGCACCTCCATGCCAACCGTGGCGCTACGGCAGCAACTGGGCGCCAGCGTCCGCTCACCCTTAATTTCCACCACGCAGGCGCGGCAATTGCCGTCGGCCCGGTAACCGTCCTTGTAGCAAAGATGCGGAATGGCCACGCCATGGCGACGGGCGGCGTTAAGAATGCTCTCGCCTTCATAGGCCTCAATGGTTTTCTGGTCAAGCTGGAACGCAATAGTTTTCAACGTCAACTCGGCAGGGTGGATGGGCGCGTTCATTTAAATAATCTCCAGCGGAAAGTATTTTTGTATGGAACGCACCGGGTTGGGTGCGGCCTGGCCCAGACCACAAATCGAGGCATCCGTCATGACGATATTGAGGTCTTCCAGCGTGCTGTTGTCCCACACCGGCGCCTGCATGAGCGTCACCGCTTTGGCGGTGCCGACACGACAGGGCGTGCACTGACCACAGCTTTCGTGGGCAAAAAACTTCATCATATTAAGTGCCGCATCACGCGCCCGGTCCTGCTGACTCAACACAATCACGGCCGCCGAGCCGATGAAACAGCCATAGGGCTGCAGCGTGTCAAAGTCGAGGGGGACATGGTTCAGGCTGGCCGGCAAGATGCCGCCCGAGGCGCCGCCCGGTAAATAGGCATAGAGCGTGTGGCCGTCCGCCATGCCGCCGCAATAGTCGTCAATCAAGGCCTGCACCGTGATACCGGCCGGCGCCAACTTGACGCCGGGCTGGCGGACCCGCCCACTGACACTGAAGCTGCGCAGGCCCTTGCGGCCATTCAGACCAAAGCCGCTGAACCAGTCCGGGCCTTTTTCAACAATGTCGCGCACCCAATAGAGGGTCTCAAAGTTGTGCTCCAGCGTGGGCCGGCCAAACAGGCCAACCTCGGCAATATAAGGCGGACGCATACGGGGCTCGCCGCGCTTGCCTTCAATGCTTTCAATCATGGCCGACTCTTCGCCGCAGATATAGGCCCCAGCCCCCCGGCGCAACACCAGCGTGGGCAGGGGACAAGGCGGGTCGGCCCGCAATTTGGCCAGCTCGGTCTCAAGAATGGCGCGGCAACCGTGGTATTCGTCACGCAGATAGATATAACAAGTGTCAATGCCGACCACTTGGGCCGCGATCAGCAGGCCTTCCAGAAAGCGGTGTGGGTCGCGCTCCAGGTAGGTCCGGTCCTTGAAGGTACCGGGCTCGCCCTCGTCAATATTGACCGCCATCAGGCGCGGCGCCAGCTGGTCGCGCACAATGCGCCACTTGCGCCCGGCCAGGAAACCGGCACCACCCAAGCCCCGCAGACCGGAGTCCTGCATCGCCTGAATCACCGCGTCGGCGTCCTGCTGGCCATTCACC
>JBLHZH010000345.1:0-3263 GCA_047629695.1 Rhodoferax sp. | reverse complement strand
TGGTGCTGACGCCGATGGACCTCATCGACCGCATCGCCGCACTGGTGCCACCGCCGCGCACGCACCGCCATCGCTCCTTTGGTGTGTTGGTACCGAACTCGCCACTGAGGGCGGCGGTGACAGCCCTGGCACAGCCAGCACCTGCTCAGACAGCGACAGAGAAAACCGGCACAAACGACAGCGCGCCTGGGATGGCGCAAGAGGGTAAGTCCGTGGGTGGTGGTGCCCAGTCGCCACTGACCCAGCAAGCCGAGCCAAAGTCCGCGCCAGCTAAGCGTTCACCGGCGCACTACCTGTGGGCCGTGCTGATCGCCCGCATCTACCGTCTACGAGGTGTTCCCCCTGGTGTGCCCTATTTGTGGTGGGCAAATGCGCCCAATCGCCTTTATCACCGATGGTGCCGAGGTGAGGCAGATTTTGGAGCATATCTGCGTGGACGCCCAGGCCCCGCGCATATCTCCGGCGCGAGGGCCACCGCTGTGGGATGACTGTGATGCACCTGTGGATGAGGGTGTGGATGTGCCGCCCGATTGGGATACGGCAACGCAAACGGCACCCGACTAAGAGGTCGATCAGCGCACAAATTGGCGAACTACAAACCGTCGGTTCAGAACCGCCTTGGGGTGGGCCTGCGTTTGTGGCGGGCGGTGTAACCTAAAGTGCGCACTACCGCTGCGTTTCCTGGTCTCGGACTTGCCAAACTTGTCATTACTGGATGCAAACGTGATGATCGTGCAACGTGTCAAGGTGCCATACTTGTCCTCATTCGGTTGAATTTCCGATCTGTACACTCAAAAGCTGGTGGCCGAGATGATTCTCAACGGTGTCACGCTCAAGCACTCCTACGCCAACTACGAAGCCGACGCGCGAGCGCTCGGCCTGATCACTTGACCCCACCAAGGACGCCTAGCCCATGACAACCCAGATCGACACCGGTACCCCCGCCCTGCTGGCCCAACAAGACGCCGGCGTGCTCACGCTCACCATGAACCGGCCGCAGGCGCGCAACGCCATGTCGCGCCCCATGATGATGGCTATGCAACAGCAGCTAACCGCCGCCGAGTTCAACCCTGATATCCGATGTATCGTGCTGACCGGCAGTGGCAACGCATTTTGCGCAGGCGGCGATGCATGACATACCATCGACGAAATAATCCACCAGCAGCGCCACAACCAGCGTGAAACCGCCGGTCGCTTATTCAAGATGCCCAAGCCCACACTGGCCGTGCTGCCGGGGGCGGCCGCTGGCGCGGGCCTCTCACTGGCGCTTTCGTGCGACCTGCGAATCATGAGCAAGGCCGCATTCATGACCACCGCATTTGCCAAGGTGGGCTCTGCTGGCGACTACGGCGGTACCTATTTTCTGACTCAACTGATCGGTGTAGCCAAGGCCCGCGAGCTCTACCTGCTAATCGATCGGGTGAATGCAGAGGAAGCCTTGCGCCTGGGCCTGACCAACTGGGTCACCGAGCCAAAGTCGCTGGCGGCGCAAACGCTGGAGATCGCGCAACGCCTGGCCACCGGCCCCTCCGTGGCCTACCGCTACATGAAAGAAAACCTCAACCGCGCCATCGGCGGTGCAGTGGACGAATGCCTGGACATGGAAGTCATGCACCACGCGCATTGCTCCCAGACCGAAGACCACCATGAGGCCGCGCGAGCCTTCGTCGAAAAGCGCACGCCCGTTTTCAACGGCCGTTGAACCCCCAGCGTTTCACGCACCCTTGCTCACCACACACTTCGTGAAAGAAATCAGACAAATGAAAACCAGAATCGCCGAAGTGTTCGGTATCGAACACCCCATCGTTTAGGGCGGCATGCACTATGTCGGCTGGCCGCTCTGGCCTCGGCTGTCTCCAACGCTGGCGGCCTGGGCATCATCGAAGGCGGCGTGAAAGTGGCGGAGACCCCGGCCAACCAACCCTCAGAAATACCTGCCCGCACACAAGCAATCCGGCATCAAGGCGGTCCACAAATACACCGCCGTACGTCATGCGCTCAAGGCAGATGCCCACGACAAAATCAGGCAGCGCCTGGCGCGCTTAGACGCCGCTTGAGCGGCGGGCCAGTTCTGTGCTCCATGGGCACCAGCGAGCCGGCTGTCCCGAAAGGCAGCAGATTCCCCAACTTCGCTCTTTTTCTCTTACTCCGGTTAAAAGACCGCACCGACATGGTCGAGTATTTGCCGGATGTTCATTACCAGCCAAGGGCTCAAAAGCCGCAACTCCACCGGATCCTTTTGCGGGGAAGGGCTGAGCGAGCCGTTTAACAGCCCGGGCAAGCTGGCCGGGAGTGGCTGCTTGGAATTGACGCGCTATGCCTGCCCGCTCAAACTCCCGCTACCCTCTTTCGCTCGCGTCAGACTTCTGCAAGCGAGGCAATGACGTTGTCGCGCAGCCACCGATTGGCCGGGTCGTTCTCGGCGCTGGCATGCCAGTACAAAAAGATGTCATGGGCACTGACCGGGATCGGAAACGGGATCAACTGGTTGGCCAGCGGCTCATTCGTGGCCCGGGCATAGAGCTCGGGCATGGTCAACAGCAGGTCCGAGGTACTGACTACCTTGCATGCCGTCCAATAGTGCTGACAGCGCAGCTTGATGCGGCGTTGAAAGCCCAAGCGGGACAATTCCATGTCCTCCAGGCCCAGTCCGGTTTTCCTGGAACTCGCCAGCACGTGCTCCTGTTCCAGATAGCTTTCCAGATTGATGCTGCCCTGCACCACCGGATGATCCTTGCGGGCGACAACAACCATCGGCCCACCCGCCAGCCGCTGGTTACGGATGTTGTGGCCCAGCGGCAGCAGTATGTCAACGACTGCCACCAGAGCGCCCGAGGACAAATCGGAATGGAGGTCAGAGCGCGTGTGGTACACAGACGACACCTGTACGCCAGGTGCTGCATCCCTGATCTGGCGCATCAGCTCTGGCATTGCCGTTGCTTCAACGATGGAACGCATACCGATCCTGAATTCTCGCTGAGACGTCAATGGATCGAAGGCCACCAACTGGCGCAGGGTGCCGTCAATCTCACCGATGGCCCGCCGTATCGGGGCAATCAACTCCCGTGCGACAGGCGTGGGCGCCATGACGTGCCCCTTGCGCACAAACAGAGGATCGTTAACCAGATCACGCAATCGCCCCAGGGCATGGCTGACTGCCGGCTGCGTCAATTTGAGAGCTTCGCTGGCACGCGTAATGGTGCCTTCGGTATAGATGGCGTCAAACACGACAAACAAATTTAAATCGATACGACTGATATTTT
>JBLHZH010000344.1:0-3263 GCA_047629695.1 Rhodoferax sp. | reverse complement strand
TTGGGATGGTTATCAAGTGCAGTCCACGACAGCGACGGAGCATCGCCGTCAAGTTCGGCAAGCAGTTCAGGGTGCCGATCAAATAATCGAAATAAATTAATCACCGCTGCCACCGGCCTGGCTCGGCCCCGTTCACAACACGAAAAAGCATTTTTACGGCCACTGGTCAAGTGGGAGGCTGCCATTGGTGTGAGTTTTAAATTTTTACGGATACGCACCAGTTCAGCGGCCTCGACGGTATTCACCTGATTACAAAATGCCAGTCACGTGGCCTCTTCCTTGTCATCAGGCTCAACAAATCCATCTGCACAGTGATCACAAAAAAGCATCATACGTTTTAGAAATGAATGTGTGGCCCTTGTATTTTTACAAAACAGCCTTGACGCTGTCATGCAACCTACCCTCTTCGCACAGCGGGCAGGCTTGGTTATTCCATTTGCTTGCTACATCACAACTCCTTGAACGAAATTACGTTCCCGGAACGGTTTACATCTGCGCTTGAATTTCTGCCCGAACGAAGTGAGATTTACTTTTTCCATGCTTAAAAATTCCTTAATAGAAGAAGTCTGACGACAACATCTGGCGCTACCGACCCCAGCCGCCTGTGGCATAGTGAAGCAGCCCTGACCCGCAAGCTCACACACCAAGATAGGTAACGCCCATGACCGCACGCACCAAGAACCTGTCTGCCCCCGCCGTTAAAAAACCCATCACCCACTTCGGGCCTGATTTTCCGTTTGCCTTTGACGACTGGATCAGCCACCCGGCCGGTCTGGGCACCCTGCCACCGGCGCGCTACGGCGAAGAAGTCGCCATCGTCGGCGCCGGCATGGCCGGCATGGTGGCGGCCTATGAGTTGATGAAGCTGGGCTTCAAGCCGGTGCTTTACGAGTCCTCCAAAATGGGCGGGCGACTGCGCTCCCAGCGCTTTGACGGTACGCAAGGGGTGGTGGCCGAACTCGGTGGCATGCGCTTTCCGGTCTCATCCACGGCCTTCTACCATTACGTCAACCAACTCGGCCTGCAAAGCCAGCCTTTTCCCAACCCGCTGACGCCAGCGGCGGGCAGCACAGTGATTGACCTGGACGGCCAGTCCCATTACGCCCACACTCTGGACGACCTGCCGCCCGTGTTTCGCGAAGTGGCCGACGCCTGGGCCGAGGCGCTAGAGACCGATGCCCGCTTCTCGGAGATTCAAAACGCCATCCGCGAACGCGATGTGCCCACTCTCAAGCGACTCTGGAACACCCTGGTTCCGCTGTGGGACGACCGTACTTTTTACAACTTTGTCGCCAGTTCAAAAGCGTTTTCCCGGCTGTCGTTTCGCCACCGCGAAATTTTTGGTCAAGTCGGCTTTGGCACCGGCGGCTGGGACTCCGACTTTCCCAACTCCATGTTGGAAATCATGCGGGTGGTGATGACCAACTGCGATGAGGACCAACGCCTGATCGTTGGCGGTGCCGACGGGGTGCCACACGGCCTGTGGCGCGATGCCCCGGCGCAGTCGGCCCACTGGCCGGCCGGCACCACACTGGCCAGCCTGCACGCTGGCGCCACCCGGGCCGGCGTGGCGCGTCTGACCCGCGCCGATGATGGCCGGCTTGAAGTGACCGATTGCTGGGGTGACGCACGCCGCTACCACGCGGTGCTGGTGACCTGCCAGAGCTGGCTGCTGACAACCCAGATTGACTGCCAGGAATCGCTGTTTTCACAAAAGGTCTGGATGGCGCTGGACCGCACCCGCTACATGCAGTCCTCCAAGACCTTTGTCATGGTGGACCGGCCGTTCTGGAAAGACAAAGACCCGCAAACTGGCCAGGACGTGATGAGCATGACCCTGACCGACCGGCTGACCCGGGGCACCTATCTGTTTGACAACGGCCCGGACCAACCCGCCGTTATTTGTCTGTCGTATGCCTGGATGGGCGATGCCCTGAAGATGCTGCCCCATCCGATCGAAAAACGCGTCCGTCTGGCGCTCGATGCACTGAAAAAAATTTACCCCAAGGTCGACATTGCGAGCCACATCATCGGCGATCCGATTTGTGTTTCTTGGGAGGCCGATCCGCATTTTCTGGGCGCCTTCAAGGGCGCCCTGCCTGGCCACTACCGGTATAACCAGCGCATGTATGCCCACTTCATGCAGGACAATTTTTCGGCACAGCAACGCGGCATCTTCCTGGCTGGCGACGATATTTCATGGACCCCGGCCTGGGTCGAAGGGGCGGTACAAACCTCGCTCAATGCGGTGTGGGGCATCCTGCACCAGTTTGGCGGCCATACGCACCCGGAGAACCCGGGGCCGGGTGACCTGTTTGCCGCGATCGGCCCGATGGAACTGCCGGAATGAAGCACCCTTTGACGCTGGCGCTCTACCAGTGCCCGCCCGGACCGCTGGCGGTAGACGACAACCTGCAGCGCCTCAACCTGGCGGCACAGCAGGCACGCCAGCGTGGCGCCGATGTACTGGTTTGCCCCGAGATGTTTCTGACCGGCTACGCCATCGGCGCGCCTGCGGTGCAGCAACTGGCACAGCCCGCCGATGGGGCTTACGCGAATGCCGTGGCGGCCATTGCACGCCAGCAAAACTTGGCGGTGGTGTACGGCTACCCCGAGCGTGATGCGCAAGGCGTGGTGTTTAATGCCGCCCAGTGGATCAGCGCCAGCGGCGAGCGTGGCCTGAACTACCGCAAGACCCATCTATTTGGCGCACTGGACCGGAACCAGTTCAGCCCCGGTGACCCCGGCTACGCCGAGGTCGAGCTGAAGGGCTGGCGCATCAGCCTGCTGATTTGTTATGACGTGGAGTTTCCCGAAAATACCCGCCGCCTGGCGCTGGCTGGAGCCGACCTGATTGTGGTGCCGACCGCCAACATGTCCGACTACAACTTTGTGGCCCAGGCCGTGGTGCCGGTGCGCGCGTTCGAAAACCAGGTCTATGTCGCCTATGCCAACTATATTGGTCAAGAGGCTAACCTGCACTATGGCGGTCTAAGCAACGTAGCCGGTCCCGATGGCCGCTTGCTGGCACAGGCCAGCCCTGACCAGCAGCAACTGCTGCTGGTCACACTGGACGGCGCACAATTGCAGACGGCACGCCAGCAACAAACACATTTGGCTGAGGCCGCAGCGTACCGAGCCGCCTGCCCCTTGAGATGAACCATGCGCCACCAGATTCCCGCCACCCACACGCTGCTGTGCTTTGAAGCCGCCGCCCGCCATGAGAGCTACACCCGTGCTGCCCAGGAACTGTCACTGACGCA
>JBLHZH010000343.1:0-3269 GCA_047629695.1 Rhodoferax sp. | reverse complement strand
CGTGAGCTGGTCGGCTGGGGCGCCACCAGCCAAGTGCTGACCGAACCCAACCTGCGCCAGGCCCGTGCCATGGCCGAGGCTTGGGACGAAGTCGCCGACTGGTGCGATGTCGACACCCTGGCCGAACAGAAAATGGCCGCATGATGGCTGTATCGAGCTGGCTGTGGGACATGGTGTTTTCCCCGTTTTCCGAATTTGCTTTCATGCGCCGCGCCCTGGTCGCTACGCTGGCGCTCTCGCTCAGTGCCGCGCCGCTGGGCGTATTTTTGACGCTACGCCGCATGAGCTTGCTAGGCGATGCACTCAGCCACGCAGTGTTGCCGGGTGTGGCAATTGGTTTTATGCTGAGTGGCTTGTCGTTGACCACGATGGCGCTCGGTGGCGTGATGGCGGGCATGCTGGTGGCCGCCATCGCCGGCTTGGTCACCCGCTTCACCACACTCAAGGAAGACGCCAGTCTGGCCGCCATTTACCTGGTGGCACTGGCCTTGGGCGTGCTACTGATCTCCAGCCACGGCACCCAGCTGGACCTGCTGCACATCCTGTTTGGCAGCGCGCTGGGAGTTAACCGCGAGGGCCTGCTGATGGTCGCCGGTGTGGCCTCGATCAGCCTGCTGATGCTGGCCACGATGTACCGCGGCTTGGTACTGGAGAGTTTTGATCCGGTTTTTCTGGGCGCCGTCGGTCGCCGGGGTTGGCTCTGGCAACAGGGTTTTCTGATGTTGGTCGTCATCAATCTGGTGGCCGGCTTTCAGACCCTGGGCACGCTGATGGCAGTCGGGCTGATGATGCTGCCGGCAGTCTCCAGCCGGCTCTGGCACGACACCCTGCCGGCGCAACTGGTCAACGCCAGCGTACAGGCGATGCTGGCAAGCGCCAGCGGCCTGCTGATGTCCTACCACCTCGACACGCCCTCGGGCCCGACCATCATTGGCTGCGCCGGCCTGCTCTATTTCATTTCCCTGCTGCTCGCACCGGGTGGTTGGCTGCCGCGCTTTTGGGTCCGCACCCACCGGGTGGGCTGAGGCCAAGATTTTTTTTATTCTTTCTCGCTTTAAAGGTCATGCCATGAAACACGTATTACGCCAACTTTTGCTCGCGGGCATCGCCAGCTTCAATCTGCTATCGGGTAACGTCCAAGCCGCCGACAAGTTACCTGTAACGGCCAGCTTCAGCATTTTGGGGGACCTGGTGCGAGTCGTCGGCGGCGAGCGCGTCAGCGTCGCCACACTGGTAGGCGCCAACGAAGATGCCCATGCGTTTGCGCCCAAGCCGACCGATGCCAAAGCCATCGTACAAAGCCGGTTACTGGTTCTGAACGGCCTGGGCTTTGAGCCCTGGGCGCAAAGACTGGCTAAATCAGTCGGCTACCAAGGGGCCACCGTGGAAGCCACCAAAGGCGTCAAGCCGTTGGTCATGGTCGAGGAAGAAGCGCATGACGACAAGGACACCAAAGCAAAAATTCACAGCCACGAGCATGTCGAGGCAGACCCGCACGCCTGGCAAAATCCCAATAATGTAGTACTGTATGTGCGCAACATCGCCGCCGCCCTGACCCAGGTTGACCCGGCCGGCGCCACGCTTTACCAGACCAATGCCGAAGCCTATGTCAAAGAGTTGCAGGCGCTGGACGCCTGGGCCCAAGCCGAGTTCGCCAAGGTCCCAGTTAACAAGCGCATAGTCATCACCTCGCACGATGCGTTTGGCTACCTGGCCGCACGGTATCAGATCCAGTTCTTGGCGCCCCAGGGCGTATCCACCAGTACCGAGCCCAGCGCCCAGGACGTGGCCGGATTGATTCGGCAGATCCAGCGTGAAAAAATCCGCGCTGTGTTTGTAGAAAACATGAGTAACCCCACCCTGCTGGCCCAACTGGCCAAAGACACCGGTGTCAGCGTGGGTGCCGCTCTCTACTCTGACGCCCTCTCCGGCGCCGACCAACCCGCTCCCACCTACCTGCGAATGATGCGCCACAACGTGACACAGCTGGTCGCCGGTATGAAACTGAATTAATATCACTGCTTTTTTGGAGCTGCCATTGACCACTGAAATTCTTGTCTGCGTACTGTGTCGCCCGGCCGGTGCTTCCCGCGAGGCGCCACGCGCCGGACTGGCCCTGTTTGAAGCGGTTCAGGAAGCCACCCTGCGCGCCGAACTGCCTTTCGCCGTGCGTCCGATTGAGTGTCTGAACGCCTGCGAGCGCTCCTGCACGGTGGTGCTGCAGGCTGCCGGCAAAACCAGCTACCTTTTTGGCGGCCTGCTGCCCGAGGACGCCTGCGCCAGCGATGTCGTCGCCTGCGCACAACTGCATGAGGCCAGTGCCGACGGCATCATGGCCCGTGACCGCCGCCCCGGGCGCCTGCGCGAAGGCATTCTGGCGCGTATTCCAGCGCCACTGGGCCACACCTGAAGGCCGAATTTACAGAAACCGGGCACACTACAATTTACTGTCTGTAGGCGTAAGGCGGCTGCCGGCTGAACTAGTGCCATGCCGATGCCTGATGTTATCGGAGCCTGCTTTGCCTTATTCCCATCTTCTTTTCGCCCTCTCTGTCGTTTTTGTCTGGGGCACCAACTTTGTTGTGATCCGCTTGGGATTGGACGGCTTGCCGCCCTTGTTGTATGCCACGCTAAGGTTTGTTTTCTCTGCCCTGCCCTGGCTACTGTTCATTCGGCGCCCCGCCGTACCCTGGCACAAGCTGGCCGCCGTCGGGGTGTTACTGGGAGGGCAATTTGCCCTGCTGTTCTTGGCCATGGACGGAAATATTTCACCGGGTCTGGCTTCGCTGGTGGTGCAGGTGCAGGTGTTTTTCACCATCGGCCTGTCACTCTACCTGCTGGGTGAATACGTTCGCGGCTACCAGTTGGGGGGTCTGGCACTGGCCGTCGCCGGACTGGCAGTGATTGCCTCCCACCTGGACGCCACACTGACGGCCAAAGGTCTGCTGCTGGTACTGGCCGCCGCCTTTTGCTGGGCCTGCGCCAATATGGTGGTAAAAACCGTGGGCCGCGTCAACATGCTGGGCTTTATGGTCTGGAGCAGCGTCTTTGCTGTGCCACCCCTGCTGGCTCTGTCCTGGTGGCTAGAGGGACCCCAACTGATGGCCAACAGCCTATTACAGGCCAGCACCGGCGTCTGGGTCTCTGTCATCTGGCAGGCCATTGGCAACACCCTGTATGGCTATGGCGTCTGGAACTGGTTACTGGCGCGTCACCCCGCCGCCACCGTGACCCCTTTGTCGCTGCTGGTGCCGGTATTTGGTATGACG
>JBLHZH010000342.1:0-3272 GCA_047629695.1 Rhodoferax sp. | reverse complement strand
CCGCCAAGTCAACGCCGGACTGGGGCCAGACCAGCTTGAGCTCTTGACCCTGCTGCTGAACCCAGGGTGCACCGGCTTTGGGGCTGACGCAGAGCCAGTCGATGCCAAGCGGTGCGGCCAGTGTGCCGTTAGTTTCCACTGCAATGCGAAAACCGCGAACATGCAACGCCTCAACCAGCGCGCTATCGACCTGCAGCAGCGGCTCGCCGCCGGTCAGCACCGTCAACCGGTGGGCCTGGTCGCCGGCCGGCCAGAGGGCTTCAATCTGATCGGCCAGTGCCTCGGCCTGGGTAAACTTGCCACCCAGTGTCCCGTCGGTGCCGACAAAGTCGGTGTCGCAAAAGCGGCAAATAGCGCTGGCGCGATCACTTTCGCGTCCACTCCAGAGGTTACAGCCGGCGAAGCGACAAAACACCGCCGGCATGCCGGCCTGTGCACCTTCCCCCTGCAGAGTATAAAAAATTTCCTTGACGCTGTAGTTCATGGGGTCTCCGGGTTTGGGGGGGGTGGCGGTGTCAGCACCGTGTTGCTGGCTTGGGCCAGGGTGTGTGGGTCGTCCTGGCTGTAGTGCAGGCCACGGCTTCCATGGCGAGTGCGAGCGCTTTGAATGATCAGGTCGGCGACCTGTACCAGGTTGCGTAATTCAAGCAGGCCACGGGTGACTTGAAAATGACCATAAAACTCTTGGATCTCGGCTTGCAGCAGGGCCACGCGGTGGGCGGCGTGCTCCAGCCGTTTGTTGGTGCGCACGATGCCGACATAGTCCCGCATGAAGCGGCGCAACTCGTCCCAGCCGCTGGCGCCCTTAAATGAGACCGGTTTGGTGATGATGATGACGCGCTGGGTGGCGTTCAATGGCAGTGCGGCGCTTAGTCCAGCGACAATCAGCACGTCAAAGTGCAGGGCTTGTCGGGGGGGCGTCGCCGTTGCAGTAGGGGTCGCGGTGGGGGGTGTCATGCGGAGGTGTAGGCTAGGCGTACGTAAATGGGGGCAAAGACTTCGGCCTGGGTAATTTCGATTAGCGTTTCTTTGGCCAGTTCCAGCATGGCAATAAAGGTGACTACCAGTACCGGCGTGCCTTTGCTGGCGTCAAATAATTCTTCAAACTCGACAAAGCGCCGTCCCTGAAGTTTTTTCAGTAGCAAGCTCATGTGTTCACGCACAGAGAGTTCTTCACGGGTGATTTTATGTGTCTGGACCAGTTTGGCGCGTTTAAAAATATCGCGCATGGCCTGCTGAAGGTCGAGGCCGGTGACTTTGGGCAGCAGGGGGTTGAGGGACTGCTCAATAAAAACCTGAGCAATCAAGAAGTCACGGCCCAATTGGGGCAGGGCGTTGAGCTTGGCGCCGCCCTGCTTCATGCGTTCGTACTCTAGCAGGCGGCGCACCAGCTCGGCGCGCGGATCTTCGGCTTCTTCGCCGAGGGCGACTTGCTTGGCTGGCAATAGCATGCGGGACTTGATTTCAATCAGCATCGCCGCCATTAGCAGGTATTCAGCGGCCAGTTCCAGGTTGCGGCCCCGGATCTCTTCGACATAGACCAGATACTGGCGCGTCATGACGGCCATGGGGATGTCGAGAATATTGAAATTTTGCTTGCGTATCAGGTACAACAGCAGGTCCAATGGCCCCTCAAATGCGTCCAGAAAAACTTCCAGTGCATCGGGTGGGATGTACAGATCACGCGGCATGGCAAACACTGGTTCGCCGTACAGGCGCGCCAACGCTACCACCGGATCAACCGCGGCGGCTGGGCTGTACATAGGGTCTAGACATCAAGATAAGGCAGCCGTAAAACACAGACATAGCCGTTATTCACGGACCGTCTTTGTGAGCGAAACGCGGCAATCCAGTTAGGTATGGGCTGCCGCGGCCTGCGGCCTCGCAGAGGCGGTTGTGTTCTTGCACAGACCGGCTGAACACCGGTTATTTGACCTCGGTCTGGTAGACGTAGGACTTTTGCTCTACTTCGGCGTCGCGGTAAGCGCTCCAGGCGCTGCGGTCGACCGCTTTGTCCCAGAGCAGTTCGCGGCCCTCGCGCTGTTTGGCTTCAAGCTCGTTATCCTTGGCTTTAAGCTGGTCTATGAACTGGCTGACATCGGATTTGTATTTGGGGCGGTAAAAAATATTCATTTGAAAAACCTTATTGTTGTATTTTACGGGCGTTGGGCTGCCTTTCTGCAACTGGCTTGACTGTCAGGGGAACAGCATTCCAAAAAGCTCCTCACTGACTTGTTGTCTTTGCGATTGCCGCGCTGCAGCTAAGACTTTTTCTTACCCCCCTTGAAATGGTAAGTGTCAATCCATTTTTTTGCATCGTTCATCACGGGATGCCAGACCAGCAGCAGCAGCAGCAGCGACAAGGGTAAGGTCGTGATGTAACCCACCATCTTGAATCCGATGGCGCCAACCAGCCCACCGATAAAAAAACTGGTAATAAGCTTAATGTGGATGCCTAGTTTGCTGCGGTTGGCCATCACACGCTTGTCGAGGTCGAGGCGGTTGATGTAGAGCAATTTACCCAGTTCGATGCCGAGGTCAGTCACCAAGCCGGTGATGTGGGTCGTCCGTATCTGGGCATGGGATATTTTGGTGATCACGGCATTCTGCAAGCCCATAATAAAGCACAGAATCAACACAGTGAGCGGCACAAACAGATCGGCAAATAAGTGGATGCCGGCGCCGAACAGGCCAAATGCCAGTAGTAATGCGGCCTCCAGCAACAAAGGTCGGCCGTAGGCGCTTTGCAGGTTGTGACGTAAGCCCCAGTTCACCATCCAGGCGGTGGTCATGGCACCACTTAGAAAGGCCAGCAACAGAGCCAGCCCGGTCGCTGCCAAGCCGACCTGGCCTAACACCAGGTTGTCCGCCATCGCCGACACAATGCCCGTCATGTGAGAGGTGTACTTGCCCACTGCCAAAAAACCACCGGCATTGATGGCGCCCGCTACAAAACTGAGGGTAGTGCCTAAACGAATGTCGTTCTGGGCAGTCCGCTCAACCGAGGTCCAGTCGTGCAGCAGTGGAATCATGGCGCCTCTGTCTTATCTCACGCGCATGCCGATCTGGGCCCCTGCCGTCGGGTTCAGAAGGTAAATGCCAGGCTGTATTTTTTCATCAGAGTGGCCGCCCGCCAACACCATGCCTTCGCTGACACCAAACTTCATTTTGCGTGGTGCCAGGTTGGCCACCATCACGGTCAACTGGCCGATCAGGTCAGCCGGCTGGTAGGCGCTGGCGATACCGCTGAAGACGTTGCGTGTTGTGCTTTC
>JBLHZH010000341.1:0-3272 GCA_047629695.1 Rhodoferax sp. | reverse complement strand
CGCTTGATCTCGGGCTGTTTGAACAGCGAACCGCCCGGATGCAGGGTAATCTTGAGCTTGCCGCCAGTCATTTGTTCGACGTCCTTGGCAAACTGTGCCACGTTCTGGGTCTGAAAGGTATTGGCGCCGTAACCTGTGGGCAAGTCCCATGTGGTTTGTGCTTGAACGAACGGAGTCGCCAGCGTCGCGGCGCAAGCCAAGGTCATTGCAATTTTTTTCATTTCAGCTCCTGGATTAATCGCGTTCAAAACGACGCGAGTTGTTGATTAAGCAAATCGGTGATCAGCATCGCCCCGGGGGCATGCGTGATGCAGAACTCAGGTTGAGCCTGCACCAGTGCAGCCTGCGGCGTCACGCCACAGGCCCAGAAGACCGGAATTTCTCCATCCTTGAGCTCGACCGCATCGCCATAGTCGGGGACATTGAGGTCGGCTATTCCAATTAAGGCAGGATCGCCTAAGTGCACAGGTGCGCCATGCACACTGGGAAATCTTGAGGTTACTTGCACTGCACGGATGGCGGCGGCAGCCAACATGGGCCGCATCGAAACCACCATGGGGCCATGAAATACACCGGCAGGTTGTGTCGGAATGTTGGTGCGGTACATAGCCACATTTTTTCCCTGTTCGACATGACGCAAGCGCAAACCCGCTTCCATCAGAGCGTATTCAAAAGAAAAGGAACAACCCAAGACAAAGGTCACCAGATCGGAGCGCCACAGCGTCGTGATATCGGTTACCTCGTTTGCGACTTGCCCATGGCGCCATACCCGATAGCGGGGCAGATCGGTGCAGATATTAATGTCATTACCCAGGCTTGGCAGTGCCGACACACCGGGTTCAGACACGGCAAGCACCGGACAGGGTTTGGGGTTACGCTGGCAAAAACGTAAGAAATCGTTGGCTAACGCCTCAGGAAGAATCACGACGTTTCCCTGAACATGGTCATTGGCCAAACCGCTGGTATGGGCATCCCATCCACCGGCACGAATAATTTTTCGTATCTGTTGCCCACTTTGTGCGCCTTCATGCCCGAAAACAGAGGTCGCTAAATTCATATGACTTTGCACTGATTGTCCCCAATTGGCATGTCATTTAATTGACAAAGGAGTGATTGTGAGAGGACAAGTAGCTTTTCACAAACGCAAAATATAGGGGTTACACCATCGATTTTTTCGATGTTAAAGGTTTTCGAGATATTGATTTTTTTGGTGCATTGCGTGCACCTTCAGCAAACATAATGGCCGATTGAACCACGGTCTCTATCGTGTTGGAGGTCGGATCTGCACGGTAGCTAGCATGAATGGGAAGGGACTGAACGTACACGTCACAAACCAGTATTTTCAGACTTGCGAACCCAGTCAGTCGCTCGACCGCAGCACGCGGCAACAGGGCGACACCGAAGCCGCCCTGGACCAGCTGAACCATGGCCGAAATAGACGATATAGCATGCACCTTTTTGGGTTGTAGTCGTTTCTGTCGAAATAAATCGAGCAGTGTCACATTGGGCTGAGAGCCTTTTTGAAAGGTCAAAAGCTCCAGCTCAGCCAATTCGTCGAGCCGGTAAACTGTTTTTTTATGCCGTTCAGGATGTCCGACAAAGGCCATATCCATCGGCGTAAGCGCATGATTGCGAACGCCATCGGCAGAGGATGGCAAGACCGCGAACGCCAGGTCGAGCGTGCCGCGCTGAATTTGTTCATTGAGAATGGGCGTGGTCTCTACCGTTAACTCCAGCTCCAAGCCTGGCTGCTCTCTGCGCAATTGTTCAAGCCAGGGTATGAGCCATGAATGCAGTACGGACTCAATCGCACCAATGCGCATGGAAACGGCAGTCACCACGCCAAGCCCCATCTCCGCTTTCGCATCTCGCTGAAGCTCGAGAAATTTGTTGGCATGCACCAGAAATCGTGCGCCAGCGCCCGTCAATTTAAACTGTTTATCGCTTCGATCAAGCAGCAATACACCCAACTCTTCCTCCAGTTTGGCAATGCGACTGGACATCGCCGATTGCGTCAAATACAACTTCTCTGCCGCACGTGAGATACTTTTGAGAGAAGCGACCCAATAAAAGGCCTCTACAAAACGGAGGTTCATTTGGTGTCTTGACGTGTCACACACTACTGAGCCGAAGCATTTCGCGGGGCAAGCCGTAGTTGATAAAAGAATAGTCAATGATACAGACCGTATTTCCAAACCGGCTTGAAAGGTACAGTTATATTTGCAGAGAACGGCTCACGAGTCAATCATGCGCCAACGATGACCTGGCTACTTCAGAAACTTCAATCAGGTTGAAATCAGGATCGCGAACATAAATCGCGAAAATATTTTGAGTGGCACCGGTGCGCATAACCGGCCCCTCGGCAATCGGCCAGTTTTTCTCTTTTAGATGCTCAATCACACGCTCAAGTGGAATGAACGCGATGAAGCAGAGATCCAGTACCCCTAGCACCAGCAGATGCGCCTTGGGCTCCAGTGCCGAACCCTGTATGTGCAGGTTGATCTTCTGGTTTCCGTACTTGAAAGCCATCCGCTGCACTTTCGGTGTACCGCCGATAAACTTTTCAAGTTGCATGCCGAGACCGTGTGTGTAGAAATCAGTACAGCATCGCGGCGTGCGGTGGTCAAGACCAGGTGGTCCAAATGGTCGATCATTACATTGGCTCCCGAAGTTCAGCGACATGGTCGGTAAAAGATATGGATCATAAAAAAGTCCGGACTCAACGGTTTTTCCCAGTGCGTCACATCCGATGATTTGAGGCAGTTGGCGCGCAACGGCCAGCCACCTTCCGAGACCAATGCCAGCGTCATACCTCATGATCTGCAACAGAAGAATTAGATCCAACGAATGCTAAAGTTGCCGATGATACCGTTGACGGTATGATCACTTTCACGGGGTTTACCTCCCGCGTTAACTTAAGGAGTAATCATGATCAATAAAAACCAAGTTACAGGCGCTATTAAGAATGCTGCAGGAAAAGTCCAGGAAAAGGCCGGAAAATTAATTGGTAATCCGAGTCAAGAAGCCAAGGGTCTGGAAAAGCAGGTTGAGGGTAAGGCAAAAGAAGCATTGGGTGATGTCGATAAAGTCGTCAAGAGCACCAAGGAAGCGCTGAAGGATATCGTCAAAAAGTACTGAGCTGAGGGGGAAATGATTTTCCGTAGTCAGCGGCTAAAAATCGCCCCAAATCGCGTCATTGAATTTCAACTTATCGGGTACTGTTTCAACAGACCTTGAGGCTGGGCGATGGCGTACTAAGTTACGCTACACGA
>JBLHZH010000340.1:0-3274 GCA_047629695.1 Rhodoferax sp. | reverse complement strand
ACCGGCAGATCCTCTGCTTCGGTGTTGTTAATCTGCGGATGCTCTCGACTGTCTGGTGGCGATTCATCAAACAGAGAGCCGCTGCTTAGAGGGCTGATCACTTGATTTGTGGCAGTGCTGGCCAGGGTGTTGGCCAGTTTGAGCAGTTTGTCGAACTCTGCGACTACCCAGTCAACCCCAAGTTGGGTTGCAAACTTGATCTTTTCAGCCGCTTGCTGATCAGAGGGGTCAGCAGTGATAACGGTCAATCGGTTTTGGCGTTGGCCCAAAACGACCACCCGGTTATTTCGGCAAATTCGGGGATCCAGAAGGCCTTGGGGCAGGCGCGCAGGATCTATCTTATCTAGGTCCACCAACGGGACGGCGAAGGTGGACGACAGCAGATGCGCCAAGTCGGACGACGACACCGCGCCGGAACCTGTCAGTTCGGCAATAAAGCTGGTGCGCCCTTTTTGGGCTTTCTGGTAAAGGGTTTGGGCCGCCGTTTGTCCTAGTTGGCCCGCCAGAACCAGCGCGCGCGCCAAGCCCGGCAGATCTGTCGCAGCGGGGGCAGGGACGAGGGGGTCAACGGCGGCCATAATACTGAAATGTACTACGTCCGGCGCTGCGGTTATTCGGCCTGACAGAGTTTCACGGCTGCTAGGACTGACGCTCAAGTAATTGGGTACAAAGCCCGATTAGGCAGTCGGTGTGGCGGCCGGGCGGCAACTGTTGTGCCGCAACGATGGCACGCTCTGCCTCTTGAGTGGCTGCCAGTCGGGCCACCTCGAGTGCCCCTGTTGATTTCACGATCTGGATCACCTGTTCCAGCATGGCGACGTTTCCGGTCTCGATCGCCTCCTTGATGGTCTTGGTCTGGTCGGCCGTTCCGCGTTGCATGGCTGCAATTAGGGGTAAGGTGGCTTTGCCTTCGCGCAGGTCATCACCCAGATTTTTGCCCATGACATCGGCTTCGCCGGTGTAGTCCAACACGTCGTCGATGACTTGAAATGCGGTGCCAAGTGCTTGACCATAGGTGGCACAAATGGCCTCCATGTCTGCGCTGCTATCGGCCAGGATGGCGCCTACGCGGGCACTCGCCTCAAATAGCTTGGCGGTTTTGGATCGGATTACCTGCAGATAACTGGCCTCGTCAAGAGCGGCGTTGTGCATATTCATCAATTGCATCACTTCACCCTCGGCAATCACGTTGGTCGCGTCGGCCAGCACTTGCATCACGCGCATATTCTTGGCGCTGACCATCATCTGGAAGGCGCGTGAATACAGGAAATCACCGACCAGCACACTAGCCGGATTACCAAAAGTTTCATTGGCAGTCGGGTTGCCCCGGCGCAGGGTCGACTCGTCGACCACGTCGTCGTGCAGCAGCGTGGCCGTGTGGATGAATTCAACCACGGCGGCCAGATTAAAGCGTTGTTCACCTTGAAAGCCCAGTGCGCCGCTGGTCAGCAGCAGCAGGGACGGTCTCAAGCGCTTGCCGCCAGCGGCAATGATGTAGCGCCCGACTTGGCCGATCAGTGGGACCCCGGATTCGAGTCTGCGGGCGATTACCAAGTCAACCTGGCGCATGTCCTGCGCGATGATGGACATTGATGTGGTGGGGCGGGTTGGATTGACTTGCAAGGGAAATGACGAGTTGTATAGAAGAATTATAGAAACCTCGACGAATTGGCCTTTAGATGCGTTACAAAGAGTAGAAGCTATATCGTCATGTTATGATGAAAGGCTCTGCGAAAATTCGTTCTCAGAGCTAAATTGAAGAGGTCAACATGTACGCGGTCATAAAAACCGGCGGCAAACAATATCGAGTTGTTGCCGGCGAAAAAATTAAAGTAGAACAGATTGCTGCGGACGTAGGCCAAGAGATTGTGTTCAGCGAAGTTCTGGCGGTCGGTATTGGCGCAGAACTGAAGGTGGGTACTCCCTTGGTGTCCGGCGCAACAGTTAGTGTCACAGTATTGGCACACGGTAAGCACGACAAGGTCACCATTTTCAAAATGCGCCGTCGCAAGCATTACCAAAAACGTCAAGGGCATCGTCAACAGTTCACAGAACTGCTGGTCGGCGCTATTGTTGCTTAACAGGTACGGATCATGGCACAGAAAAAAGGCGGCGGCTCTACGCGAAATGGGCGCGACTCTAAGCCTAAAATGCTCGGGGTGAAGAAGTTCGGTGGTGAGTTGATTGGCGCTGGCGCCATCATTGTTCGCCAACGCGGCACCAAGTTCCACCCCGGAACCAATGTCGGCATCGGCAAGGATCACACTCTGTTTGCACTGGTTGAAGGCAATGTATTTTTTGCCACTAAAGGTGCGCTGAACAAGCAGACGGTGAGCGTTATCTCGGCTTAATTCGCTGGGTACTCCCAACTGAGACCCTGCGCCCGGCGCGGGGTTTTTCATTTATAAAGCCTGAAATTATGAAATTCGTAGACGAAGCCTATATTGACGTCTCGGCCGGAGATGGCGGCGCTGGCTGCGTCTCGTTTCGGCATGAAAAATACAAAGAGTTCGGTGGTCCCAATGGCGGCGATGGCGGTCGGGGCGGCCACGTGTTTGCTGTGGCAGACTCGAATTTAAATACGTTGGTGGACTACCGCTTTTCGCGGCGCCACGACGCCAAGCGTGGGGAACACGGCATGGGCTCGGACATGTTTGGCGCCGCTGGCGATGATATTCTTCTGAAGATGCCGGTGGGTACCATCATCACGGATGCCGAAACTGGTGAAGTGCTGTTTGAGCTCATCACGCCAGGTGAAATCATCACGATTGCCAAGGGCGGCGATGGCGGCTTCGGTAATATGCGTTTCAAGAGCGCTATCAACCGCGCACCCCGACAAAAAACACCGGGCTGGCCCGGTGAGAAACTTGAACTCAAGCTCGAACTCAAGGTGCTGGCCGATGTTGGCTTGCTCGGTATGCCTAACGCTGGCAAATCGACGCTGATCACGGCTATTTCGAATGCTCGTCCACGCATTGCAGACTACCCGTTCACCACCCTGCATCCCAATCTGGGCGTGGTACGGGTAGGGCCGGAGCAGAGTTTTGTGGTGGCGGATTTACCCGGACTGATCGAAGGAGCCTCTGAGGGCGCCGGTCTGGGTCATTTGTTTTTACGCCATTTGCAACGTACACGTTTGTTGTTGCATGTGGTTGACATGGCGCCGTTTGATGACGCCGTCGATACCGTTGCCCAGGCCAAGGCGATTGTGAATGAGCTCAAGAAATATGATCCAGCTTTGTATGCCAAGCCCCGATGGTTGGTGCTGAACAAG
>JBLHZH010000339.1:0-3277 GCA_047629695.1 Rhodoferax sp. | reverse complement strand
TGGCCAGCTGAGCGCTCAACCAACTGCTGATGGCATCGCCTTCGAAGCCCGCCTGAAAACCAACGCCCGCCCGAGCGCTGCCGTGAAAACCAGCGCCAGCAGCGCTATCAATATCGCCGGCCTACTCTTGAAAAACCTCCAGGTCTCAGGCCTATGGCAAGCCCCCCGACTGGCACTCAACACACTTAGTATCGCCACTGAGGAGGCCCAGTTGCAGGGCAATATAGCGTTTGACACCCTGAGTCAGGTCGCCGAGGGCAAACTCCAGCTAACGCTGCCAGGCGCCCAAGCCAGCCTGGCTGGACACATGGCCAGCAACCGGGGTCATGGCGAATTCAATTTACGTGTGACCGAGGCGGCGCAGGTATCGCGCTGGCTGGCCCGCTTGCCCGGCGCCCCGGCGGCGCTACGCGAAACCCTCGTCCAGGGCGGTGCTGAGTTAAGCGGCCAGTGGCAAGGCGGCTGGCAAAACCAGGACCAAGCCCTGCAACTCCAAGCCCGACTGCGTGCCCCGGAACTCGACCTGCGCCAGGCCGCTGCGCCAACCCAGTCGACTTTGCGTCTGCGTGACTTGCAGGCCGACGTCACGGGGTCGCTACACGCCCTGCGGCTGGCGGCCGGCGGTCAGGCCGAGATGGACGGGCACCGCCTCACTCTGCAAACCCAAGTCCAAGGCGGACAGACCAGCGACGGTAACTGGCAAGCCTCGCTTGAGACGCTGCAACTCAGCGTGCTGGACCGTCTGCGACCCGGCACCTGGGCGCTGCAGCTAGAGAATCCTGTGGCGCTACGCTGGCAGCCCGACAGCGGCGCACCCACCCTCAATGTGGCCGCCGGCAGCCTGCGCCTGAGCGGCCCGGTGCCAGGCAATGCCACGGTCAACTGGCAAGCCGCGCGTTGGTCACAGCGCATGACAGGCAGCAAGACAAGCCCGGCCCGCACCGAATGGCAAACTCAGGGCAGCCTTCATGGCCTGCCACTGGCTTGGCTGGACTCGTTGGGTCAGAGCCAGCTGGACAACCTCGGCCTGCGCGGCGACCTGCTGTTTGGTGGTCAGTGGGACGCCAGCAGCAGTGACACCCTGCGCCTGCGCGCCACGCTGGCACGCACCGGCGGTGACCTGCAACTGCTGACACCTGCCGATGACCTGGCAACGCCTTCCCCAGTCGCGGCAGCGGCGGGCAGCAACACCAGCAGCCTGCGTGCTGGCGTGCGTGAAGCCCGTCTTGTGATCACCGTCGATGGCGAACAACTGGCAGCTAACCTGCGCTGGGACTCTGAACGTGCGGGCCAGGCGCAAGTGATGGTCAGCACCCAATTACAGCGCTCGGCCAGCAACTGGTCCCTGCCAGCCAACGCACCGCTGGCCGGCACACTGCGCATGACACTGCCGCCAGTCGGCGCCTGGTCGCTGCTGGCGCCGCCCGGCTGGCGGCTGCGCGGTACGCTGGATGCCGACGCGATGCTGTCAGGCACACTGAAGGAGCCCCAATGGCAAGGCACGCTACGGGCCCAGGATCTGGCGGTACAGTCGGTGGTCGATGGCATTGATTTCAGCAACGGCACGCTCAACGCCAGACTAAACGGCCAGCGCCTGGACATTGTTGACTTCACGTTGCAAGGCGCTGGCGGCCGCGACGGCGGAGGCCAATTCGCCCTCAAGGGTTCCGTGTTGTGGCTGCCCGCAACGGCCAGCACAACGACAGTGGCGTCACGTCTGCGGATTCAACTTGAGGCCACGGCCAAGACCTTGCGCGTCAGCGCGCGAGCCGACCGGCGGCTGGTGCTATCGGGCACGCTGAGCGCCGAGCTTAAGGAGGCGCGTCTCACGATTCGCGGCCAGTTGCAGGCCGACCAGGCCCTGTTCGTCCTGCCAGAGGACAGCACCCCCCAACTGGGCAGCGATGTTTACGTGCGCACGACCACATCCGGCCCCACCACGGCACCGCAGCCCACGGCCACTGGCGGCACGCGAATCACGCCAAATGTTCTCATCATGCTGGATTTAGGCCCTCGATTTCAGATCCGCGGCCGCGGCATCCGCACCCGACTGGCAGGCCAATTGACGTTGAGCAGCAACACCGGCACCCAAGGTACGCCGCGCCTGGTGGGCGAAGTTCGCACACTGCGTGGCAGCTATCAGGCTTACGGCCAACAACTCGATATTGAAGAGGGTGTGCTGCGCTTTACCGGGCCGATTGATAACCCGTCGCTCGACATCCTGGCGATTCGCCCCAATCTGCAGCAACGCGTTGGCGTGCAAATCAGTGGCACGGCCCTGTCACCGCTGGTGCGGCTGTACGCCGAACCCGACCTGCCCGATGCTGAAAAGCTCTCCTGGCTGGTGCTCGGTCGCTCAGCCGCCAACGGCGGCGCTGAGGCAGCCGTACTGCAACAGGCCGCACTGGCACTGCTCGGCGGCAGCGGTGGCGGCATATCAGGCAATCTGGCAGCGGCGCTTGGACTGGACCAGGTGTCGATGCGCGGTGGCACCAGCAATGCCGACGGCAGCACCACCGCAGGCGCCACGGTGGTGCTGGGCAAACGCCTGTCACGCGACTTTTATGTCTCGTACGAACGTAGTCTGGCCGGCACACTGGGGACCTTCTATATTTTTTACGACCTGTCGCGCCGCTTCACCCTGCGTGGCCAGACCGGAGAGCAAAGCGCCATCGACTTGATCTTCACCTTCCGCTATGACTGAAACGACCCCGCAGGCCCCTTACAATCAAACTCTCTCGCCGTAGCACAATGGATAGTGCGCATGCCTCCTAAGCGTGAAATACAGGTCCGATTCCTGTCGGCGGGACCACATTAGAGGTCGGAAGGGTTCAAAGCCTTCCGGCTTTTTTCATTTCCCCTATGAGAACCGCATTTTGTCGCTCGCTAATGTTCACGTGTGCATGCCATGTTGCAGCAATAAATAGGGGCAAGTTTTGGGGTATCCATCATGCTTAATTAGAGGTACAAATGTTAGTGCTTAGAGCGGGCAGTATCCAGACACAGTAAGCTAAGTTTGACACGCAAAATACCCGATAATGCCACCTCGGCGCAGCACAGGCAGCAGCTGATACGCTATTACTATAGAAGTTAAGGTTGTCTATGTCTATTATGTTGCATCAGGATTGGATGAAGGGGACTGCGGCCGGTATGTTCGTGCGGCGCAGTCCCGAACTTGTGGCCGTCGACAACGCGCTGAAGACCTACCATCAGCAAAGTTCCGTGAAGGCGCTCGATACCTTGCAGGGTGCGCTGCTACGTTGGATGCAGATGAAGG
>JBLHZH010000338.1:0-3289 GCA_047629695.1 Rhodoferax sp. | reverse complement strand
CCGGCGTGGCCGCCAAACTGGCCAAGCGTAAACGTGGAGCGGCTGCCCAGGTAGGCTGGCACGTCCAGCCCGCCCGCCACCGCCACGCTCAAGCGGCACCCGCTGGCGCAGCGTCCGATGGCCAGCACGCTGCCAGCCGCTACGCGGTGCGCCTGCCACATTGCCAGAGGCTGCCCGTCGAGCGTCAGGCTGGCAGGGGCGCCAGTGACGGCCACCACGCTGGCGCTGTTGAAGCGCAGGCTGGGGCCAGACAGCGTGCACTCCAGGGCGGCCGCGTCGGGCGCATTGCCCACCAAGCCATTGGCCATGCGGTGCGCGTAGGCATCCATGGGGCCGCTGGGCGGCACGCCCACATTCCAATAACCTTGGCGGCCCGGCCAGTCTTGCACCGAGGTCTGTACGCCGGGCTCAATCACGTCGATGGTCGCGGGTCGGTAGTGAAAGCTGTTTAGGAAGCGCGTGACTTGCCGCCCCTCGCGAAACATCGGGTCGCGCACCACTTGGCGCAGATAGTCCAAGTTGGTCTCGATGCCAGCCAGGCGCGTAGCGGCCAGCGCCACATCCATTTTCTGCAGCGCCTGCTGGCGCGTGTCGGCTGTGACAATGAGCTTGGCCAACAGGGGGTCGTACCAGGCCGGCACTTCGGTGCCGCGTTCAACCCAGCTATCCACCCGTGCATGTTCAGGAAATGAAACTTCGGTCAGCAAGCCTGCACTGGGCTGGAAATTTTTGGCCGGGTCTTCAGCGTACAAACGCACCTGGATCGACGCGCCTTGGGGCACCAGTACCATGGAAGCCAGTGGCGGTAGGTCACCTGCCGAAAGTTGCAGCATCCAGGCCACGAGGTCCACGCCGTAGACTTGCTCGGTCACGCCATGCTCCACCTGCAGGCGCGTGTTGACTTCAAGAAAATAAAACGCATCCGTGGTCGTGTCATAGACAAATTCCACTGTGCCCGCCGATCGGTAGTTTACCGCCTGCACCAATCGCACCGCTATGGCGTGCAGACTGCGGCGCTGCGCGTCGCTCAAGCCCGGCGCCGGGGTTTCTTCGATCACCTTCTGGTTGCGCCGCTGTACTGAGCAATCGCGCTCGCCCAGGGCGACGACGCCGCCTGCGCCGTCGCCAAACACCTGCACTTCGATGTGTCGCGCTTGCGCCACATACTTTTCGATGAACAAGCCGGCGTCTTTGAAGTTGGCCGAAGCCAGCCGACTGACCGAGGCAAATGCGTCGCTGAGTTCGTCTTCGCTCCACACCAACCGCATGCCAATGCCACCGCCACCCGCCGTGCTTTTGAGCATCACCGGGTAGCCGATGCGCAGGGCCTCAGTGCGGGCCTGGCTCACATCGGCGAGCAGTCCGGTGCCCGGCAGCAGCGGTACACCCTGTGCCTCGGCCAGAGCGCGTGCCGTGTGTTTCAGGCCAAAGGCGCGCATCTGATCGGCTGTGGGGCCGATGAAGGCAAGCCCCGCCGCTTCGCAGGCTTGCGCAAACCCCGGGTTCTCTGCCAAGAATCCGTAGCCGGGGTGAATGGCTTGGGCGCCGCATTGCAGCGCCACTTCCAGAATCCGCTCGGCGCGCAAATAGCTTTCAGCCGCCGGCGCTGGCCCGATCAGGTAGGCCTCATCGGCCTCGCGTACATGACGAGCCTGCGCGTCGGCTTCGGAATATACCGCCACGCTTTGTACGCCCAGCGTCTTGAGTGTGCGAATGAGGCGGCACGCGATGGCACCGCGGTTGGCAATTAAAACCTTGCTGAACATGGGTCAACCTTTGGAGTCAAAGTCGGCAGGCCGTCCTGCCGGGGAATTTCATGGCCACAGGTCGTCCCGTGGCGCTTTGTCGTTTGACGCTTACGCGGGATTCCAGATCAGCAGTTGCGTTGGTGTGGGGTTGTAGGCGTTGCACGGGTTGTTCAGCTGCGGGCAGTTGCTGATCAACACCCAGAGATTCATTTCCGCGCGCATCTCCACATATTTGCCTGGCCCCGATACGCCGTCGTCAAATTTCAGGTCGCCGTCTTGAGTTACTGGCACGTTCATAAAGAAGTTGATGTTGGGCACCAAATCGCGTTTGGTCAGCCCGATGTCGGCGTGCTGCAGGGCGATCAGGTAGTTGTCGCGGCAGCTGTGCATGAACTTCTTCTGCAGCGCGTAGCGCACCGTGTTGCTTTCGGCGGCGCAATGGCCGCCCAGCGTGTCGTGGCGGCCGCAGGTGTCGGCCACGATGGTGAGCATGGGACGCGCGTCGTTGCTGCGCAGCACCGAACCCGTGGTCAGATAGATGCCGCCTTGGCGCTGAATCGTGTCGGTGGCGCTGTAGTGTTCGGCCAGGTCGTCGCGGTTGTAGAAGATCACGTCGGCAGCCTGGTTGCCTTCGAGGTCCACAATGCGCAGCGTCTGACCTTTGTCGAGCTTGAAAAGGATCGGCTCGCCGGCGGCGTGACGCTGGTCGCTCACGGCCGTGACCGGGTCGAGTCCGCTTTCCTGGATGCGAATGGCGGCGGGGGTGTGTTGCACGGTGTTCATTGGGCGGGTCTCAGAGGTAAAGCATGTCGGTGTTGTGCAGGGCGCGTGCGTTCTCCGGGCGAAAGCCGCGGCAGGCGTCGTTGGCGGGGGCTGCGCCGCAGCGCCAGGCCAGCAGGCCGACTTTTTTGGGCGCGTAAACCGGATGGGGGTCGAGCGCGTGCGGCGCGCTGGACACGGCCAGGATCACATCCATGTCAAAGCGCAGTTCCACAAAATCGCCGGCCTGGCTGTGGTCGGGCGCAAAGGCGAAGCAGCCTTGCTCGTCCACGCTCACTTTGCTGAACAGGTTCACTGGTGCGATCAGGTCGCGCCGCGTCAATCCGTATTTGCCGATCTCGATCAGCAGACCGTCTTTGCCTGAGCGGTGCATGGCGTTACGTGCATCGCCGTAGCGCTTCTCGCCGTATTTTTCGGTCATGACTTCGTTGTCGAGCAGCGCGCCCAGCGGGTCGTGCCAGCCCAGGCTGTCGGCAGTGACGCTGGCCATGGCACGGCCCATGTCGCTCATCAATACGTGGCCTTTGGAATAGTGCGCCGTGTGCTGCGCCTTCAGCGAGTCGGGCATGTTGTAGCGCTCCAGCTTTTCCATTGCGTTGTACATCACCAAGCTCAGGTTGGCGCCCGCGTCGAGGGCGACGAAGCGGATCGCGCTGCCGCGCGGCATGCGCCAGCTCCAGTGGCTGCCACCGGGCAAGATGTCGCTCCACATGGTGTGGCTGGTATCCACCCCCGCCAGCGATGGCGAAGGAAAGCGCTGC
>JBLHZH010000337.1:0-3299 GCA_047629695.1 Rhodoferax sp. | reverse complement strand
GTTGCTGGGCCAGGACCCGCAGACCGACGCCTTATGGAAACACTGCCGCTGGACCGCTATGGCCCTGCGCGATGTGCTTTGAGGGAGGTAGGGAGCTATAGGCGTCTTCCTCGTTTCTGCGAGCACCGCAGCCCATGACCGCTCTCTCCCTTTTTTGCGAGCGACGTGGTGCACCGACTGTGACGCGGGCCTCCGCCTCATACTGTCAAAGGCCCATAAATCGGCGGAAACCCACACCCCAATTGCGGTTGCGAACACTTAGGTTGGTGGGTTTCGTCTTTGCGAGAAAGAACAACGCGGCGATCCAGGAAGTTATGGGCTGCCACGAACTGCGGCCGCGCAGCGACAAAAGAGGATTCCTGGATTGCTGCGCTACGCTGGTAAAGACGAGGCTGAACGCTGATCGCTCAGGGCTTTAAAAAATCAACCAAGGCGGCCAGCAGAGGCTCTGGCGCCTCGGTCATCTGGTGGTGGCCGACCGCCAGAGTGACGACTCGGGCTTGTCTGGCTCTATTAATCAATCTCCGTGCGGCTGCGGGTGGCGTCATCTGGTCCAGCTGACCGAGTACAAAAAGAACTTGGCAGGTCACTGTTTCCATTGCGAGTTCTCCATTCGTGTAGCTGTCGCAGGCCATGAAGCCACTGTGAAATAAATTAACCTGGGGGTTGCTGGCCAACACGCGCCGTCCCAGCGCCAGCGAGGTGCCATAGACCCAGGTGCCCGGCCCCAGTGCCGAGGGCGGCGCGGCCAGCGTAGAGCGGGAAAAGAGGTTGACCATCTCCAGCGCGCGCTCGGGCGCATTGAGTGACGCCTCCATCAGCGCAGGCGCTACTTTCATGGGAAACGCCGTGCCTACCAGTACCAGTTGGCGAATACGTTCGGGCGCGCGGGCGGCGGTCTCCAGTGAAATCAGGGCGCCAAAGCTGTGGCCGATCAGCGTGGCCTGCGTCAGACCTGCGGCGTCCATCAGGGCCAGCACACAATCAGCGGCCTGCTCGACGCTTCCTGGGGGCGTGCCGGCGCTGCGGCAGTGGCCAGGCAAGTCGACCGCCAGCACGTTCCAGCCGTGGTGCGCCAGGTAGCGACTCTGCAAAATCCACACGCTGTGGTCGTTCAGCACGCCATGAATGAAGATGACAGTAGGCTGGGCGGCGTCAAACGCCTTGCCACCGGTATAGCAGTAGGTGTTGTGGCCGTTAACGAGAAACTTCATGCGGCTTTCTCCGCTGCCCTGAGGGCACGCTTCAGGTCATCCAGTAAATCGTCTGCATCCTCCAGGCCGATGCTCAGGCGGATCGTGCCCTGGGTAATGCCAGCCGCTGACAGGGCAGTAGCGTCCATACGAAAGTGGGTCGTGCTGGCCGGATGAATCACCAGGCTGCGGCAGTCGCCCACATTGGCCAGGTGGCTGAAGACCTTGAGACTCTCGACAAACGTCACGCCCTGAGCGCGGCTGCCCTTCAAGTCAAAGCTGAAGACCGAACCGGCGCCGCGGGGCAGCAGTTTTTGCGCTAGCGCATAGCTTGGGTGGCTTTCCAGCAGCGGGTGGCCAACCCGCGAGACAAAGGGATGGCTGGCTAAAAACTCAACCACTTGCTGCGTGTTGCGCATATGGCGCTCCATGCGCAGTGACAAGGTCTCGATGCCTTGCAGGATCAGCCAGGCGGAATGCGGGCTCAGACAGGCGCCAAAATCACGCAGGCCTTCGCGGCGAGCCCGCAGCAGGAAGGCGCCTACGGTGGACTCCTCGCTGAACACCATATTATGAAAACCGGCGTAGGGCTCGGTCAGCTCCGGAAATTTGCCAGATCGGTCCCAGTCAAAACTGCCGCCGTCGACCACAATGCCGCCCACCACCGTGCCGTGGCCGCTCAAAAATTTGGTGGCCGAGTGGTAGACCAGATCGGCCCCATGCATGAACGGCTTGATGAGCCAGGGTGAGGTCAGCGTCGAGTCCACCAGCAGCGGCACACCCGCCGCGTGGGCAACGTCGGCGAGGGTCGGGATGTCGAGCACCTCGAGCCCCGGATTGCCCACAGTCTCGCCAAAAAACAACCGGGTGTTGGGGCGCACCGCCGCCCGCCAACCGTCGATGTCGCCGGGCGCCACAAAAGTGGTCTCAATGCCGAAGCGGCGCAGCGTGTAATGCAGCAGGTTGTGCGATCCACCATAAAGCGCGGTGCTGGCCACAATATGGCCGCCGGCGCCCATCAGGGTCGCCACGCTCAAGTGCAGCGCAGCCTGACCACTGGCCGTGCTGATGGCGCCCACACCGCCCTCAAGCGCGGCTACACGCTGCTCCAGCACGGCATTGGTCGGGTTGCTGATACGCGAGTACACGTGACCGGGGCGCTCTAAGTTAAAGAGCGCGGCGGCATGGTCGCTGGACTCAAAGACAAATGATGTAGAGAGGTAGATCGGTACCGCCCGGGCGCCGGTGGCGGGGTCGGGTGCGCTGCCGGCATGTAGCGCCAGCGTGTCAAAACCAGGGTCCAAGTAGCCGGACATAAATCTCCTTGAGTTTTAAGGGTAGATTATTCTGCCCTGCCAGCAGGGTCTGGGCATCTGAATTGATCCATTGTGGGCTATATTTCAGTAACAACAAGGCCATCACCGCACATTAACCAGTCAAGAGGAGTATTTGATGAAAGTCAGCGATATTTTGCGAGTCAAGGGCAGCACCCTTTACACGGCGAACCCGGATGAGCCGCTGGCGCGTGCGCTGGACTTGATGGCCGAGCGTGACATCGGCTCGTTGGTGGTCATGGATCATGGCGATCTGGTTGGCATGCTGACGTTTCGCGAGGTCATTCAGATGGTGGTAAAAAATGGCGGTGCCATTGGCACCACCACCGTGCGTACCGCCATGGACGATGCGCCCCTGACCTGCACCACCGAGACTGACATGAATGAGGTGCGCCGCATGATGCTGGATCGTCACGCCCGCTACATGCCGGTGATGGATAAGAAAATGCTAATGGGTGTGATCAGCTTTTATGACGTCGCCAAGGCGGTCGTTGATAGCCAGAATTTTGAAAACAAAATGCTCAAAGCCTACATCCGCGACTGGCCGGGTGGCGATGACGGTGAGCCCGGACAAACGCTCTGAGTGGGGGCGCGGCCAGCGTCCTGGCTTCCAATCCAACCAAAATATGAATGCGGGATGTTGAGTTTTGTCTGAGCTAGAAATTAAAAAAAAATTACTGAGTAGCCGTAAAGAGTTGTTAGATATCGGGTTACGCAACAATCTGATCAGTTTTAACCCCAGCGCCAAGAGTCTGCTGGTGGTGGATGAGTT
>JBLHZH010000336.1:0-3308 GCA_047629695.1 Rhodoferax sp. | reverse complement strand
CGGGTGTAGGCACCTGTCAGCAGGTTGTCCTCAATGCTCAGGTGGGTAAAACAGTGGCGCCCCTCCATTACCTGCACTACGCCGCGCTGCACCAGATCAGCCGGTAAAAGGTTTTCGATACGCTCTCCGCGCAGCTCGATATACCCCTTGGTCACCTCCCCCCGCTCCCCCTTGAGCACCAGGATGACATGGTTGTAAATGACTTCAATGCCATTGACCTCCAGCAGGCGGGGAGGCGTCGGCAACACCGCTGCAGGGGTAACAGGTAAGACTTGCATGAACGGTCCTTGATCGCAAAAAACCAGTGGCAAAGAAGAGCGGGAGACGTCGCACAGACTGGCACCCCCGGTCACACTCAGCAGCTGCGGCGCGTGATATCTTTATCTTTGGCGTACTTGTCGGCAAACTCTTTTACCAGCGGGTCAATATTGCTTTTATCCGACTGATACCAGTCCGACTTGATCTCCCACTTGCTACCGTTCCACTGCACAATGCGTGCCCAGTCGGCCCCCATGTGGTTGCTGCAGGAGGTCTGGACTGGGCGCATGATCTCGCCAAAACCCAAAACCTTGAGTTTTTCTGCCGTCAGGTTCAGGTTCTCAAACCCCCAGTGCACCTGTACCGGTGTCAGCGCTTTGTCCTTGCCGTATTTTTTCTGCGCTGCCCGAATGGCCTCAACTTGCAGCATCGAAATCATCATGCCGCGGGTATGCGCCATCGTGCCTACTTCGCTGACATCGGAAGCCGTGCCCTGGCCCTTGTCGTAGACAAACTTCTTCAGGTCGGCATGCACTTTGTCGGTGACTGAACTGTTGTGCACTGTGATGGTGTTGTAGCCTTTGGCGCCGTCGCCCAGGTCTTTTACATCATGGTCTGAACCAGCCCACCAAATCGAATAGATTTTCTCGCGCGGATAGGCACTGGCCTGCGCCTCACGCACCGCTGCCGGCGTCATGACGCCGGCAGACCAAAGCATGACATAGTCAGGACGCTGCTGACGAATTTGCAACCAAGTCGACTTTTGCTCAATGCCAGGCGCGGTGACCGGGTATAGGAGTACCTCGAAACCTTCATTGGCGGCCACTTTTTGCAGCAGGGGAATCGGTTCCTTGCCGTAAGGCGAATCATGGTAAACCAGCGCAATTTTTTTGCCTTTCAGACTGCCCTTCTCTTTTTTACGCATGGCCTGCAGCATCACATCGGCGGCCGTCCAGTAAGTACCCAGCAGCGGAAAATTCCATTCAAATACGGTGCCGTCCACCGACTGCGAGAGACCGTAGCCCATGGTCTGGATCGCCACTTTGTCGCGAAAGGCCTTATCAGTCACGGCAAAGGTGATACCAGTGGACTGGGGGTCACAAAGCCTGACGCGCCGCTACCCCGGTTCTTCAAGCGCTCATAACACTCCACGCCTTTGGCTGCGTCATAGGCGGTTTCACACTCTTCAAAGTTGAGCTTGACGCCGTTGACACCGCCATCCCGTGTGTTCACCAGTTTCAGGTAGTCGGCCTTGCCGTCGGCCCAGGGAATCCCCAGCGGCGCAAACTGTCCGGTGCGGTAAACCAGCAGCGGAATAAACTGCTCGGCGCTCTGGGCGTAGGCCGTAGCTGGCGCCACCAGGCTCGAAAGAGCGGCTGTAACGATAGTGGCTGCAAGGGCTAGATTTTTGATTTTCATGCTTGTCTCCTGTTGTAAAACGACGTGGGGTACGGTTGAAAAAACTCAGTGAGGAAAAGGCCAGAGCCGCAACTTATGGCGTGCTGTCAGCCAGAGCCGAGCCAGGCCATGTGGCTCCACGATCAAAAAGAACACGATCAGTGCGCCAAAAATCATGTGCTCCAGATGCGAGGCGGTTGAGGTCGCCAAAGGCAGCCCCAACAAATGCGGTACTTGGTTCAGCAGCAGCGGCAACAGCACAATAAAGGCGGCCCCGAAAAAGCTGCCGACAATCGAGCTCAAGCCGCCGATGATGACCATAAATAACAACTGGAACGACTTGTCGATACCAAAGGCCGCCGGCTCCCAGGCGCCCAGGTGAACAAAAGCCCACAGCGCACCGGCGATGCCGACAATAAAGCTGCTCACAGCAAACGCCGTCAACTTGGCATAGGCCGGACGGATACCAATAACGGCAGCGGCTACGTCCATATCACGCATCGCCATCCATTCACGGCCCACGGCGCCGCGCACCAGGTTTTTAGCCAGCAGCCCGATCACCAACACGATTCCCAGGCACAGCAGGTATTTACCCACCGGGGTATTGACAGGCAGACCCAGAAAGCTCAGGTCACTGACGCTCACCGAACCGGAGGAAGAGTTATTGGTGACCCACTTGATGCGGTTGGTAAACCAGTCAATAAAAAACTGCGCTGCCAGCGTCGCCACCGCCAAGTACAGGCCGCGGATGCGTAAACTGGGAATACCAAACAGCACACCGACCAGCGCGGCAGACAGGCCACCACCAATCAGGGTCAAAATCAGCGGCATGTCCTCAATGCGCGCATGCAGGTTGAATGAAGCATAAGCACCAACGGCCATAAAGGCGCCGGTGCCGAGTGAGATCTGGCCACAGTAGCCGACCAGGATGTTGAGTCCGATGGCCGCCAGCGACAGGATCAAAAAGGGAATAAACACCGCACGGAACATGTACTCGCTGGACAGCAAGGGCACGCCCACCGCAGCCGCCAGCAACAGCAGCGCCATGGCGATGCGGTCTTGCCGAATGGGAAATATCTGCAGATCAGCCCGGTAGCTGCTTTGGAACTGGCCGTTTTCGCGGTAAAACATGATGCAAAGGTCTTTCTTGAAAGCTGTGAGTTCAGACGCGATCGATGATCTTGTCGCCGAAGAGGCCTTGTGGGCGCATCAGCAGGACCGCGAGCGCCAACATGTAGGCAAACCAGTTTTCAATGCCGCCCCCCAGCATCGGGCCAAGGTAGATTTCCGCAAGCTTCTCGCCCACGCCAATAATCAGTCCGCCAATGATGGCGCCTGGCACCGAGGTCAGACCGCCCAGGATCACCACAGGAAAGGCCTTCAATGCCACCAGCGAAATAGAGAACTGAACGCCCAGACGGGAGCCCCAGATGATGCCGGCCACCAGCGCCACAATGCCGCCGGCCGACCAGACAATGATCCAGATGCGCGACAGCGGAATACCGATTGACTGCGCCGCCTGGTGATCGTCCGCCACGGCGCGCAGGGCTCGGCCCGTTTTGGTTTTCTGGAAGAACAGGGAAAGCGAGCAGACCAGCGCCCCTGCAATGATGGCGGCGTAAATGTCTTCCTTGCTCAGCAGCAGGCCGCCT
>JBLHZH010000335.1:0-3311 GCA_047629695.1 Rhodoferax sp. | reverse complement strand
ACTTAGAGCTGGTACGCTTGGCCTATCGGTTTGCTGATCAAGCCCATCTGGGACAACTTCGCAACAGTGGCGAGCCTTATATTACTCACCCGATTGCAGTTGCTGCGCAGTGCGCTGAATGGAAGCTAGACGCCCAGGCCTTAATGGCCGCCCTGCTGCATGATGCGCTGGAGGACTGCGGTATCACCAAGATTGAACTGATCGAACGTTTTGGCTCCCCGGTAGCGGAACTGGTCGATGGGCTAACCAAGCTCGACAAACTGCATTTCAATACCCGCGAAGAAAATCAAGCCGAGTCATTTCGCAAAATGCTGCTGGCTATGGCGCGCGACGTACGCGTCATTTTGATCAAACTGGCCGATCGAACCCACAATATGCGCACGCTGTCTGATGCACCGCGCGAGAAATGGGCACGCATTGCCTCCGAAACCCTCGATATTTACGTTCCAATCGCCCATCGTCTGGGCCTGAATCAGACCTATCGCGAACTTCAGAACCTTTCTTTCAGTCATTTACACCCCTGGCGCGCCAGCACTTTGGCCAAAGCACTAGCCAAAGCACGCAGTCGCCGGCGAGATTTGATTCAGAAAGTCCAAAAAGAAGTAGAAACCGCCTTTTCCAGTAGTGGCATGCAGGTTCGGATCTCAGGTCGGGAAAAAACCTTGTACTCAATTTACAAGAAGATGGATGAGAAACACCTGAGTTTTGCCCAGGTTACCGATATTTATGGCTTCCGGATTCTGGTGCCCAACGTGATTGACTGTTACACCGCCCTTGGCACCCTGCATCAGCTCTACAAGCCTGTTCCTGGAAAATTTAAAGACTATATCGCACTGGCCAAGCTCAATGGCTACCAATCACTGCACACCACGCTGGTCGGACCTTCCGGCGTCAATGTGGAATTCCAGATACGAACCGAAGCAATGCACATGGTCGCCGAATCCGGTGTCGCTGCCCATTGGCTCTACAAAGTTAACAATCCGCTTGAAACCACCCATGCGGACCGACTTGGTTCCAAGTGGCTGCAGTCGCTCTTAGAAATTCAGGACGAAACCCGGGATGCGGCCGAATTCTGGGACCATGTCAAAGTTGATCTTTTTCCCGATGCGGTATACGTTCTCACGCCAAAAAGCCAGATCATGTCACTGCCCAGAGGCGCCACGGTAATTGACTTTGCCTATGCCATTCACAGTAACATTGGCGACCGGACTCTCGCTGCAAAAATAAATGGCGAGCAAGTGCCTTTGCGTACTGAATTAAAAAATGGCGATGTGGTGGAAATTGTGACGGCCCCAGTCCCAACACCCAACCCGGCCTGGCTTGGCTTTGCCAGAACAGCACGGGCACGCTCAAAAATTCGTCAACATCTCAAGACAATGGCACAGGGCGACTCTGAAGACTTGGGTGAAAAAATGCTGACCCAGGCACTGCGTGCAGAAGGCATTAAAAAATTACCTGATGAAACGGATCAAAACCAGATAATCTGGGAAAAATTGCTGCATTTCAGTGGCAATAAAAACAAGGCCGACCTCTTCACCGATATCAGCCTGGGCAAACGAGTTGCCAGCATAGTTGCCAAACGTTTGTTAACTCTGCTGACCGACAGCGGTGAGAAAAAGGATGCCTTGCTACTCACAAGCGCACGCTATGCCAGCAACGACAGCGTCTCACAAGGCGGTATCGTGCTGGATGGCAGTGAAAACACTTCAGTCCGGTTTGCCCACTGCTGCAGACCCGTGCCGGGCGACGATATTGTGGGTTACCTGGGCCGCGGCGAAAGTCTGATTGTTCATGCAGATGACTGTGCGGTGGCCATACGACTCCAACACAAAGACAGCGAACGATTTATTGGCGTGGAATGGTCCGATGAGCCAACTCGCGCTTTTGAAACGGCGCTATTGATCACTGTAAACAATGGCAAGGGCGTGTTGGCGCGTGTCGCAGCGGCCTTGGCTGCCGCTGAAACCGATATTATTCATATAGACATGGAGGATGAAGCCGCACAAGACGCCACAGATTTGCGCTTCATCGTGACAGTACGTGATAAAAATCAACTGGAAATAGCCTTGCGCAACCTTCGAAGAACACCTTCTGTGCTTAAAGCACAGCGTGCCAAAGTTTCACTGTAAGTCAATCGATGGTGCGGTGTCAGGCGCCTTAGCCTGAATCATGGACAACACAAGGCAGGTGATTTTTTCAGCGATTTCAGTTTGCGTCAACCGACCATTGACCCGATACCAAACGGAGGACCAGCTAATCATGCCTACGATGGCCAACGATGTGACTTTGGGATCCTTGATGATGAATTCACCAGTGTTTATACCTTCGTACAGGAGTGCACAAAACTTGCGATCAAATTCTCGGCGCATAGCATTTATCATCTCACTGTCTTCTGCCAAGAGACTTTTTTGTTCACGGTTGTAGATCGCGATAGGTCCCTGGTTGTCGAGCACAGCAAGCGTGAAGTCACGCGCCAACACACCAACCTTCTGCGTAGCAGAGCCTTTCAAGGCCACTACACGATTTAACACGTCAAGTGAAACACGAATACCGCGCGAGCAGATTTCAGCCAGCAATGCATTTTTGGATTCGAAATGCGAATAGATAAAGGGCTTAGTGACATTCATCTTTTCAGCCACAGCCTCCAGCGTCGTTTGACTTAAGCCATTGAGGTGAAACAGATCGATCGCTGTCGAAATGATCCGCTCCCGTTTGAGTCTTTTAACCGCATCGCGAATATCTTCTTCCGCATCCACATCGACAATCCCATTTCGTTGAGAAGCAGGATTGTGCACCGCGACCACCCCAGGAGTCCTCTTCACAGAAGGTGCAATGGCAGCGCTTTTTAATTTCGGTATATTTTTCATACCAGCCAGTATAGTCGGAGTCCGAGTGCAACTTGACCCCGCCCCCAGCACGCCTTACTTTTCAGCGCTTGGAAAGAACAATTGCTCGCCATCGATTTTGTAGCCGGCGATCGTCGCCTGACCAGTCGCAGACACCAGCCAGTCGATAAACTTCTGGCCGTCAGCCGCCTTAATATGCGGGTATTTGGCTGGGTTGACCAGCATCACGCCGTACTGATTGAACAAGCGCTTATCACCCTCGACCAGCACCGCCAGATCGCCCCGGTTTTTAAAATTAAGCCAGGTACCCCGGTCGGCCAGCACATAGGCGCTGCTGCTGGAGGCGATATTGAGCGCCGGACCCATACCGCAACCACACGCCTTGTAGCCCATGCCCTTGTTATCGGCCGTACCGGTCAGATTCCAGAAGCGCAACTCGGCGGCATGGGTGCCGCTTTTATCACC
>JBLHZH010000334.1:0-3313 GCA_047629695.1 Rhodoferax sp. | reverse complement strand
TTGTCATAGTCAAAAATTTCCATGGTCCTGGCTCCTGTATCCAATGAGTTGAAAAAGAGCACTTGGAATTGACCCGGACTTTAACGGTCTGCACGGAGGCTGCGGCAGACCCATAAAAAACCGGGCTGCAATGGCTTGGGCCCGGTGATTGATTCTATCGGAGTCGCTTAGCCGCCGCAGGGTTTCAAGGCTTTCTACAATGGCGGAATGTTTCCAGCAATTACCTCCACCGGCAGTTCAGACCCTTCGCTCCTGCACAATCTCAACCCGGAACAGCGCGCAGCGGTCACCCTGCCAGCTGAACATGCGCTGATTCTGGCGGGAGCCGGCTCGGGCAAAACCCGGGTGCTCACCACCCGCATTGCCTGGTTGCTGCAGACCGGTCAGGTGTCGCCGGGCGGCGTACTGGCCGTCACCTTCACCAACAAGGCGGCCAAAGAGTTAATGACGCGCCTGACCAGCATGCTGCCGGTCAACGTGCATGGCATGTGGATTGGTACCTTCCATGGACTGTGCAACCGGTTTTTACGCGCCCACTTCAAAGTTGCCAACCTGCCCCAAAGCTTTCAGATTCTGGACACGCAGGACCAGTTGTCAGCCATCAAAAGGCTCTACAAGCAATTCAAGTTCGATGACGAGCGCTTTCCGCCGAAACAAATGCAGTGGTTTATCGGCAGTTGCAAGGAGGACGGACTGCGCGCCAACATGGTGACCGTACGCGATGAAGAAACCCGAAAAAAAGTCGAGATTTACCAACTCTACGAAGAGCAATGCCAGCGCGAAGGCGTGGTGGACTTTGGCGAACTCATGCTGCGCAGCTTTGAAGTGCTGCGCGACAACGACCCCATTCGCGAGCATTACCAGCGGCGCTTCAGGCACATTTTGATTGACGAGTTTCAAGACACCAACAAGCTGCAATATGCGTGGATCAAAATGTTGGCGGGTACCGGCGCGCACGGCTCGGTGGATGACGACACCGACTTCAGCCCGAGCGGCTGCGTGCTGGCGGTGGGCGATGACGACCAGAGTATTTACGCTTTTCGCGGGGCACGCGTGGGCAATATGGCTGATTTTGTGCACGAGTTCAAAGTCAAACACCAGATCAAACTGGAAGAAAACTACCGCAGCGGCAGCAATATTCTGGACTCGGCCAATACCCTCATCAGCCACAACAGCAAACGACTGGGTAAAAACCTGCGCACCGCGCAAGGCCCAGGCGAACCGGTACGGGTCTTCGAGGCCAGCAGCGACTATGCCGAGGCACAGTGGATGGTCGATGAAATGCGCCAGTTGGTGCGCGAAGACGTGCCCAGAAAAGAAATTGCCGTGCTGTACCGCAGCAACGCCCAAAGCCGGGTCGTCGAGACAGCACTGTTTAATGCCGGCCTGCCCTACAAGGTTTATGGTGGCCTGCGCTTTTTTGAGCGTGCTGAGATCAAGAATGCGCTGGCTTATTTGCGCCTGCTGGAGAATCCGCGCGATGACACCAGCTTTTTACGAGCCGTCAACTTTCCACCCCGTGGCATTGGCCTGCGCAGCCTGGAGTTGCTGCAAGACCTAGCGCGTGAAAGTGGTTGTGCGCTCAGTGATGCGGTGAGTGGCCTGGGTGGCAAACCCGGCACCAACATTGGCGCTTTTCTGGCTGGCATTGAGGTCTTGCGTGAGCAAACTCAGGGCATGAAGCTGAGCGAAATTGTCGAGCGTATGCTGGCCCACAGCGGCCTAATTACGCACTACACGGCCGACCGCGAAGGCGCCGATCGGGTGGAAAATCTGGAAGAGCTGATGAACGCGGCGCAGAGTTTTGTCTCGCTTGAAAACTTTGGCCGCGAGGCACCCGGTCAGCCGCTGGATGAGCAGGGCCAAGCCCTGACCCAGTCGCCTGCGTCTCAAGGGCTGGACTTCAGCCAGCCCATGCAGGAAGAGTTGGCGCCCGACGCCGAAGACACGGGTGAAACCCTGTCACCCCTGGCCGCCTTTCTGTCCCACGCAGCGCTGGAGGCCGGTGACAACCAGGCACAGGCCGGGCAAGATGCGATCCAACTGATGACAGTGCACGCCAGCAAAGGCCTGGAGTTTGATTGTGTATTTATTACCGGCATTGAAGAGAGCCTGTTCCCGCACGAAAACTCAATGAGCGACCACGAGGGGCTGGAAGAGGAACGGCGTCTGATGTATGTGGCCATCACCCGCGCACGCAAGCGGCTGTACCTGAGTCATTCGCAAACCCGCATGCTGCACGGCCAGACCCGTTACAACATGAAAAGCCGTTTTTACGACGAGCTGCCCGAGTCCGCCCTGAAGTGGATCACCCCGAAACAACCCGGCTTGCTCCCTAACCGTGGCGGCTTCAACCGCAGCAGCGACACCTTGGGTCCGGACTACGCCAAGCTGACCGCCACGCCACCCACCCCCATGCAAAAAGCAGCGCCAGCCCATGGTCTGCGTGCCAACATGAAGGTCTTTCATGCCAAATTTGGCGAAGGTACGGTGGTGACGCTGGAAGGTGTGGGTGACGACGCGCGGGCACAGATTAACTTTCCGCGCCATGGCGTAAAGTGGCTGGCATTGAGCGTGGCCAAGCTGACGCCGCTGCCCTGAAGTTAACGCGCTTCCAGCTCCCGGTGGCGCTTCAGGGTGACCCACTTGTCACTAAATAACGCCATCAGTTGCTCAACCAAATAAACCGAGCGGTGTTGGCCGCCGGTACAGCCAATGGCAACGGTGACGTAGCTCCGGTGGTCGCGGGCCATGGCATCGAGCCAATGGTTTAAAAACAACTGAATGTGCTCCAGCATGAGCGCCACATCGGGTTGTTCCCGCAAAAAGGCCGCCACCGGGGCATCTTTGCCCGTCAAGGGCTTCAGGTCAGGCTCGTAATGCGGGTTGGGCAGCATACGCACATCAAAAACATAGTCGGCATCGCTGGGCACGCCGCGCTTGAAGGCAAAGGACTCAAACACCAGCGTCAACTGCTCGTTCGAGGTCGAGATCAGGGACTTGACATAGCCCTGCAACTGCGACGGTCGAATAATGCTGGTGTCAATCACATGAGAGCCTTCGCGCAGATCAGTCAGCAGCTCGCGCTCCAGCTCAATCGCATCCACCAATGCCCGCCGCAGGTCGCGCGCAGAACGGTCCGGGGGAGACTGCGACAGCGGATGCTTGCGGCGTGTCTCTGAATAACGCCGCACCAAGGTGCCAGTGGTGGCGTCCAGAAACAGGGACTTGACCGAGATTCCCTGCCGCTTCAAGGCGGCGAGTTGCTCGGGCAACAAGGGCAAAGAGGTGGCGGAGCGAACATCCAAGGCAA
>JBLHZH010000333.1:0-3320 GCA_047629695.1 Rhodoferax sp. | reverse complement strand
TTCCATGCCCTTCCAGAAACAAGTGGTGGCAGCGGAAGTGATCGTGATGCCACGCTCTTGCTCCTGCTCCATCCAGTCCATGGTGGCCGCGCCGTCATGAACCTCACCAATCTTGTGATTGACACCGGTATAAAAAAGGACACGTTCGGTCGTTGTGGTCTTTCCAGCGTCAATGTGAGCCGAAATGCCAATGTTGCGGTAACGCTCAATGGGGGTATGGCGAGCCATGATGGATCCTTGGTTGATCTGTAAATTTCAAACTGCGACGCCGCGGAGGCTTGTGACCCCAGCGGCGTAGCGAGCTATGTTTAGGCTAAACGCATAAACAATGCGCAGCAGTCACTTTTAAAAGCGGAAGTGAGAGAAGGCCTTGTTGGCCTCTGCCATGCGGTGAACTTCGTCACGCTTTTTCATGGCACCACCACGACCTTCAGTGGCCTCCATCAACTCATTCGCCAAGCGAAGAGCCATGGATTTTTCACCACGCTTGCGGGCGGCTTCCTTAATCCAGCGCATGGACAAAGCCAAACGACGGACCGGACGCACTTCGACTGGCACCTGATAGTTGGCACCACCGACGCGGCGGGACTTCACTTCAACCATAGGCTTGACGTTATTGATGGCCATTGTGAAGGCTTCAACGGGGTCTTTGCCCGGGTTTTTCTTTTCAATTTGCTCAAGCGCGCCATAAATAATTTTTTCAGCAATCGCTTTTTTTCCGCCTTCCATGATCACGTTCATGAATTTGGAGAGCTCTACATTACCGAATTTTGGATCCGGCAGGATTTCACGTTTAGGGACTTCGCGACGACGTGGCATTTTTTCACCTCTTATTTGCTTCAGTTGGCATCAACAGTTGACACCGCAAAAACCATTTTGGTTTTTACTTACTCGACCCACAGCGGGTCACTACGTTGCATCGCCGCGCCACGCGGGAGACAACACCTTGAATTCCAGAAAAGCGTTAACTTATTTGGCTTTTGGCTTTTTAGTGCCGTACTTGGAGCGCGACTGCTTGCGATCTTTCACGCCTTGCAAGTCGAGCGAACCACGCACAATGTGGTAACGCACACCTGGCAGATCCTTGACACGACCGCCACGAACCAGCACAACACTGTGTTCCTGAAGGTTGTGGCCTTCACCGCCAATGTAGGAAATAACTTCGAATCCGTTGGTCAAGCGCACTTTGGCGACTTTACGCAAAGCCGAGTTAGGCTTCTTTGGGGTAGTGGTGTACACACGGGTGCAGACACCGCGACGCTGCGGAGAATTTTGCATCGCCGGGCTTTTGGACTTGATCACTTCGACCTCGCGCCCCTGACGAACTAGCTGATTAATGGTTGGCATTGAAAAACGTCCCTCAACGTTTGGTAGCTAATTATTTAGCTATAACTTAAATACTTCGAAATCGTAAATCCCTTCGGAAATTCCGAAAAGCCTTCAACTATAGCAGGTCACATGCTGAGTTGCAACCCCTGCGGAGTCGCTTACTTGATCCACAGGCGGACAGAATCCCAAGAACGGCCTAAGAGGCCGGCTTGCTCTACCGCCTCCAGCGCGATCAAAGGCACTTCAACCAGCACCTGCTCGTCACTACTGACCTTCAGAGTCGCCAGTTGCTGACCTTTGGTAAAAGGAGCTACCAGAGGGTCTTGGCGTATCACCTGAGTTCGTAGTTTGTCTGCCATGCCAGATGGCACAGCGACCACGATAGCTTCGGTGCGACCCAACTTGACGATCGAGCTCTTACCCTTCCAGACCGCCGGCGCCACCACCGACTGATTGGCATCAAACAGCTTGACCGCCTCAAACGCAGTGTAGCCCCAGTTCAGCAGTTTCTGAGATTCGTTAGCACGAGCATTCTCACTGCTGGTACCTAACACAATCGACAGGAGTCGGCGCCCCCCAGTCGCGCCCGGCGTGCCAGCTGCCACACCGGGAGTACCCAAGCTGGAGAACTCCCGGTTGGCAGTGCTGATCATGCAATAACCTGCCGCATTGGTGTAGCCGGTCTTCAGTCCGTCGACGGAAGGGTCGCGAAACAGCAACAGATTCCGGTTGCTGTCATTGGCGGCAGGCGTACCGGGGTAACGGTACTTCTTAATCGCGTAGTAAGCCACGTAATCCGGAAAATCCTGAATCAGGCGAGTCGCCAGAATACTCAGGTCATGCGCAGTCGTCAGATGGCCGGCCTCGGTCAGTCCTTCAGGATTTTTGTAACTGGTGTTATTCATTCCGAGTACCTTGGCCTGGTCGTTCATGAGTTGCACAAAACGCTCGACACTGCCGCCCACGCCTTCGGCCAGTGCGACCGTTGCGTCATTACCACTCTGAACGATCATGCCTTTGATAAGGTCCTCCACTGGCACCCTCATTTTGGGGTCGATAAACATACGCGAACCCGGCATCTTCCAAGCCCGCTCACTCACCGGCAAAGTCTGTTTGAGGCTAATTTTTTGGGTACGCAAGGCTTCGAAAATCACATACGCGGACATCAGCTTGGTCAGCGATGCTTGCTCCACAGGAATATCAATGTCTTTCTTTGCCAGCAGCTGGTTGGCAGTAACGTCAAACAGCAGGTAAGAGCGGGCGGCAATTTCAGGGGGTTGCGGCGTTTGTGCCGCAACCGAGAAGCAAAGCGCAGCAGTGAGTGCAATCAGTAAATTTTTCATAGGGGCATTTAACGTTCGGTAGGCGACCAGCGATAAAACAAGAGGGGAACAGCGATCCATAACAAGGCTACTGGCCGCCAAGAGGCCCAGCGCGAGAAGGAAAAGAGGCTTTAGCGCCCGAGATGAGCAGGCGTTAACAGACGCGTCACTATCTGTCCATTTTTCAGATGCGAGTTAACAATTTCATCAATGTCATCATTGTCCACATAAGAATACCAGACCGCCTCAGGATAGACCACCGCCACGGGGCCCGCCGCGCACCGATCCAGGCAACCCGCCTTATTCACTCGCACTTGGCCGGGTCCGGACAGACCAAGCGTCCTGACCTGGGCCTTGCACCGATCAAAGGCAGCTTGTGCCTGATACTGCGCGCAACAGGCTTCATCATTTTTTCGCTCATTCAGACAAAAGAAAATATGCCGTTCGTAATAAGAAGGGGCTGACAGGGCATCACCACTGCCTGCTGCCGGGATTTCATATGTTGTTTCAGTCATAGTCTTGATTCTAGTTTTTTGATTCTCGCTTCCAGACCTGCGTCAGCACATAAACCAAAGTGGCATAAGGCCACAACCAGCCCAGCCATTGCACCAGTCCATGAAAACGAATAAAACGGCCCTGCTCCCAGGCTGCTAGTGTTTGCGCAAAATA
>JBLHZH010000332.1:0-3329 GCA_047629695.1 Rhodoferax sp. | reverse complement strand
GCGGTCAAGGTCACTTGCCGGCCATCGGTGCGCACGCTCAGAATGTCTTGGCCGTACAAGGTGGTCACCCCCAGGCGCTCCGCCGCCGCCGCTAGGCCGGTGGTGAACTTGTGGATGTCCCCGGTCGAGTCGCTTGGCGTGAAGTAGCCGCCATAATACTGGCCAGCCAAGGTCGGCTCAATGGCGCGCATTTCGTCAGGCGTCACCGCCTGGCGTGCCAGGCCCCCCTTGGCCAGTAACAGCGACACCTTGCCGGCATCCTCAAAGCCTGCCTTGTCTCGGTAAATGTGCAAAATGCCGGCTTCTTTGTGATCAAAGTCAATGCCTTCTTCGGCAGCCCAGGCAAACAGATGCTGGCGTGCGGCGATCGACAGGCGCGCCGTTTCGATCGTATTTTTTTCGTAATGTGGCATGGCGGCGATGAACTCGGCAAACCACGACAGCTTGTGCCAGCTGGGTTTCGGATTGACCAACAGCGGAGCGTCACTTTTAAGCATCCACTTGAGCCCTTTGACGATAGTACCCATGCTGTTCCAGACCTCGGCGTTGGAGGCCGAGAGCTGCCCGCCGTTAGCAAACGAAGTCTCCATCGCGGCGTAGCGGTGTTTTTCGAACAAAGTAACAGCAAAGCCGCGTTTGGCGAGCGCGTAGGCCGTTGTGACGCCGGTGATGCCGCCGCCGATAATAGCTATTTTTTTCATGAGTAGGATCCAAAACGTCGAAGGTTGGGATGCCTGCACCCATTGCAGTAGCACCGCCCCCTCTGTTTTGGACCTGAGAGATTCACGACGTGACATGGCTGCGCGTCGCTTGCTCCTGCGGTGGACCGGATGACGAAACCCGATCACTCTTCAGAGTTTGCACTTGACTGATACCGGTCCTTTTGCCTGAGAGTTTCCGGGGCGGTTGCTCCTTCGGCGCTTTTGCTACCTCGGGTTGCAAAAGTCTCTCCCGATATCATCTTGGAATTATGACATTCTTGGCGATTGTCCCTAAAGACCTTGAAGTCGAGCAAAATTCATACCAGAAAGGAAAAAATATGGCAATTACCAAAGGATTCCAGACTCTCGTCGATGAGGCCATGGCCCAGGTCAAAACCTACTCGGTCGACGAGGTAGTTCTTTTATTGAGCGAAACCCAGACCCAGTTGATTGATATCCGGGACATCCGTGAACTGACCGAGGGCACGATGGTGGGTGCCTTCCATGCGCCGCGCGGCATGCTCGAGTTTTGGGTCGACCCGGCTTCCCCCCACCATAAGCCTCTGTTTGCCGACGAGAGTAAAGAATTCATCCTGTTTTGTGGCGCTGGCTGGCGCAGTGCGCTGGCCGCCAAAACACTGCAGGACATGGGCATGACCAATGTCGCTCATATCGACGGCGGCTATGCCGAATGGGTCAAGGTCGGCGCACCAACCGAGACGCTTGAAGAGCAGAAGCTGCGCCGCTCCAAGGCGTAAATAGTTATGAAATTTGAAGCAATCCTATTTGACTGTGATGGCGTGCTGGTCGACAGCGAGCCCATCACCAACGGCATTCTGCGCGACATGCTTGAGGCACGTGGTTGGCCCATGAGCTCAGCCGAGTGCATGCGTTTTTTTATCGGCAAGGCGGTGCGCGATGAGCGCATGGCGATTGAGGCACGTACCGGCCTGCCGCTCACCGAGGACTGGATGGCTGAGTTTTATGCGCAGCGCAACGTCGCGCTGGCAGCCCGACTGGAAATCATTGCCGGCGCTCAGGCCGCCGTCCAGGCGGCCCATGATCATACCGTGCAGCGCATTGCCTGTGCTTCCGGGGCTGATCGCTTCAAGGTAAATATGCAGTTGACCAAGGTCGGCTTGATGGACTTCTTTGAGGGCTGTATCTTCAGCGGCCAGGAGATGGCACATTCCAAGCCGGCCCCCGATGTTTATCTGGCTGCCGCGCAGCACCTGCAGGCGCCTGCACAACAGTGTCTGGTGATCGAGGACTCGGTTACCGGCGTGCTGGCCGGTGTCGCCGCCGGAGCCACCGTATGGGCCTATTGCCCGCAGCCTGAGCAGGGGCCGGCCCTGTTGCAGGCTGGCGCCCGCCATTTGTTTGATCACATGGGCGAGTTGCCCCACTTGCTGGCCGCCGCCTGATTTCGCTTAAGCGGGCTGCCTGTTTTGCAGGCAACCCGCTGCAGGCCGCGCTGGCTATAGCTTTGAACCGGTTGTTCCCGGTCTCGTGCACAAAGTTATCCACAAAATTTGTGTATGGGTTTGAGCCGCTCTACGGCCACTCTGACGCCGTTGAAATAAATCGTATGTTTCTTTTTTTTAAAGATATTTTGAGTGAAAATGCGATTTTTCTGTGCTAGATAAGTGCTGTATTTTATCCCTCTAAACACGACTTATCCAGCCTGCCTATTTCTTGAGCACTGCGTTGCAGCCCGCGTCAGACAAGGCTTTCACGAGTTTTTTTGGTGCTGTTGCACAAAGTTATCCCCAAAAATTGGGGAGTCTTTTTTGAACCGGTCCGGGGCTGGTGTCTCCTTTAATCTGCCTGTTTTGCAGGCACCGCGTCGCAAGCCACGCCGGATAAGGCTTTGGGCACTTGCCAGACGAGTCATGCACAAAGTTATCCACAGAAGCTGTGGACGGATGGCGGGTTTGAGCCGGCGCGTCTGAAGTCTGCCGGTGTGGTTGCGGTCCAACCCCGAAAAGCCCGGATAAAGCTTTTGTCTTTCTGGAATCCCACCGCCTCGGCACTGTGGCTTTGGGCCGGGTGACTGACTAGCCCCTGGCGTACGCGCTGCACCAGTAGACGGTCGCGCCGGTAGGGGCGTACGGTCAGGGGCAGGGTGCGTTGCCGCATTTATTGCAAGGCGGTTTCGTCGCGGCGCAGGGACAAGGCCAGGTCGCGTGAATCAAAGTCAATGCGTGCCGGGCCAGCGTCAAACGTGGTCGGACTGGAAAACAGCACGCGCTAGACCGCCACATGGGTCGGCGCAGCGACCGACAACCGGGCTCCCAACAGCGCGATGCGCGAATCGATCAGCCAACTCGCCAGGCCGTGAATATTGCACAAGACCGAGACCACGCAAAACTCGCGCAGCTGGCCCAGATCGCAGTTTTCGGTGATCGACAGCGTGCCGGTGTCGCTGGCGACGCTCAACTGCAGTGTGATGTCTGACGTCAACAGCCCGGGGTGGCGGTACCAGCGCTTGAGCGCCAGCGCCAGCGTCGGCGCCCTCAGCGAGGCGCGCGCCAGCATGCCATAGCTGCCCTAGGGCAGGCGGTGGCTGAGCCAGCCTAGCCCCTCATCATCGGGCTCCTGCATGGCGGCACCCGAGATGCGCTCCAT
>JBLHZH010000331.1:0-3349 GCA_047629695.1 Rhodoferax sp. | reverse complement strand
GAACGCTTGCCACTGGCTGCCAGCTGGCCGATCAGAAGAAAATTGGCCCCGGGGATGATCAGAATTAACCAGTGAAGCAAAGCAATAGTGACGAGTGCGCTGAGCATTTTTGTAGCCTGTGAGGAGATTTGAAGAAGAAAAAAACCACCCGAAGGTGGTTTGTAAAAGTTCCCGGAGGAACATCGTTGGAACTTTGATTGGCTGGGCCATAAAATGCCAGTTGCTTGGACAACTGAGCCCCAACAAACGATGACTGTGACAGCAGTAAGGCCTACTGTAGAAGATATCTTTGAGTGTGACCATCCCCCATTTGGGGGAGATGAATGATTTATTTTCAAAAATTTGATTAAATTACAACAGTTTCATACGACTATTTACAGTCAAAGGCAGATTTAGCACAAAGCAGGCACCCCCTTCGGGACGGTTTGCGCAGTCGACCGTACCGCCATGACGCAGCGCAATGGCTTTCACCAGCGCCAGCCCCAAACCAACCCCGCCATCGCGCTCAGTAGCCCCTGGCAGGCGGTAAAAGGGCTCAAATATACGCTCGCGCAAGGCCTCTGGCACGCCGGGGCCACGGTCACAGACCCGAATCACCGCTTGGTGCTCGGTCTGGCCCAGCGACACGGTGATGTTGCCGGCCGCATGGCGGCGCGCATTCTCCAACAGGTTGCGCAGAGCGCGGCGGAGCAACTTGGTGACACCCTGCACCGGAAAGGCCGATGCGTCGCCTGCGGGCATGTCATCCGCCGATGCATCAGGGCGGGCCAGTTGCACATCCAGTTCGACATCGACCCGTGCGCACTCTTCCGCCAGCAGGCCAATCAGATCCACGGACTCCACTGTGCCCAGATCTGCCTCACGGGCATCAAGCCGACTGGCCAGCAAAATCTCTTCAATCAACTGGTCTAGTTCAGCGATATTGCGTGAAATCTCATTTTTAAAAGCAGTGGACGACGGCGCGCCCATCAACTCCAGCCCCATGCGAATACGGGTCAGCGGCGAACGTAACTCATGCGAGGCGTTGGCCAGCAGAGATTTTTGCGATGCCAGCAGCGACTCATGCGACTTAACCAAGGTCTCGATGCGCTCGGCTGCCTGGTTGAAGCGGCGCGCCAAAAAGGCCACCTCGTCCTGCCCGGCCTCGGTCACACGAATCGAGAGGTCGCCCTGACCCCACTTGTCAACGCCATTTTGCAACAACTCCAGGCGGCGCGTCAGCTTGCGGATGATCGGGTAGGTGGCCAGCGCCACGGCCACCGCCACCAATGCCAGCGTCCAGAAGAAGTCGAACGGAGGACGGCTCCAAAAGGTTTGCGGCGGACGTGGCAAATGCATATGCAGGATCTGGCCGTCCGCCATGTGCACCTCAAATTCAGGACCGCGGCCGTACTGACCGCGTGGCCCTAGCAAGGGTACAACCGGCTCAGCCCCCTCTTCCGCCAGTTCGATTAGGTCACTGCTGGTGGGCACCAGCATTCGCGAGTGGCCATTGCCGATAATTTGCCCATGGTCATTGCGCACCACCACATCACGTAGCGGTGCCTCGGCCGTCATGCGCCAAGCCCAGCCGACCAGAAAAGTCAATACGGCAACCGCCAGCACCACGGCCAGCCAGATACGCGCATACAGTTTTTTTAAAAACATGCTCAGTCTTGCTGACGCGCAAAGACGTAGCCAACGCCGCGCACTGTCAGGATGCGTTTGGGGTTCTTGGCGTCGACCTCGATAGCGGCGCGAATACGTCCCATGTGGACGTCAATCGAGCGGTCAAAAGCGTCCAGCTCACGACCCCGTACCGCTTCCATAATCTGGTCACGGGTCAGGACCCGACCCGCACGCTCAGCCAGCGCCACCAGCAAATCAAACTGGTAAGACGTCAAGTCACAGACCTGCCCAGCCACGGACACGGTGCGCGCATCGCGGTCAATATCGAGTGTGCCAAAGCGCAGTTGACGGCCGGCCTGGGCCGCCCCGTCAACGCGGCGGCGCAGCACAGCGCGGATGCGCGCTAATAACTCACGTGGCTCGAAAGGTTTGGGCAAGTAGTCGTCGGCCCCGATTTCTAGACCGATGATGCGGTCCATCGGATCCCCCTTGGCCGTCAGCATCAGTACCGGCACTTGGGCCAAGGCGCCCGGCAGCGCGCGCAGGCGCCGGCACACTTCGAGGCCGTCCATGTCGGGCAGCATCAGATCCAGAATCACCAGATCGGGTGGGCTGTCCTGCACCGCCTTCAGGCCACTTTGGCCATCGCCCACGTGGCTGACGGTAAACCCGGACTGCCCCAGGTATTCGCCCACCATGTGGGCCAGGCGGGCATCGTCTTCAATCATCAAAAGTTGTTGGCTCATGATCGAAGTCTAGCCCCGACCCACAAAAGGGACTTGAAGCGGCAGTAAAGTTACAGTAAACGGAAATGCAGACACCAGCTAAAAATTACATCGGCCGTACATTCCAGATGTCGCGAGCGTAATCCCGGATGGTGCGGTCTGAAGAAAAATCCCTATACCAGCTACATTCAAAATAGCGCTGCGGGTTCAGTTGGTCGGTCGGCGGTACAGGGTATCCACCCGGGACTGGCAGTCCACGCAATCGCCATAGCCGGCCAGTAGTTGGTAGTAATCGTCGCACAGCAGAGACCGCACCACGGTCTTTTAGCGGTGAGGCTCCTCGGGCGAAAAAGCATCTTTGGACAAGCGGTCAATCGCGCACTTCAGTTCAAACTGACTCTCGTAGTGGCTATACGGCTGGTCGCCGTAGCCCAGCAACTCGGCCACTTTATGCGTCCGGTTACCCAATATAAAAATGTTTTGCAGACCCACGTTGTTGGCGATCTCGATGTTGGCACCATCTCAGGTGCCGATGATGAGCGCGCCGTTCAAGGCAAACTTCATGCTGCCGGTGCCCGACGCCTCGGTACCGGCAGTGGAAATTGGCTCCGACAGGTCGGCCACCGGAATAATGATCTCGGCGAGCGACACCCGATAGTCGGGGATGAACACCACCTTCAGCAGCCCGCCTGTACATGGGTCGTTGTTAACAATCCGCGCCACATCATGAATCAATCGGATGATCAGCTTGGTCATGACATAAACCGAGGCCGCCCTAACAGCAAAGATTACGGTGCGGGACACCCAGTTGCCCTGCGGCTGCGCCAGAATGCAGTGATAGCGGGTGGTGATGTGTAACACTTTGAGCAGTTGGCGCTTGAACTCATGCATACGTTTGACCTGCACATTAAACAGGCTCAGCGAGTCCGCCACCAGACCTGGCGTACGGGCAATCAAATCGGTCAGGCGCTGTTTTTTTTTTGGGCAGAGCGAAAGGCATTTTGAAACTCCTCATC
>JBLHZH010000330.1:0-3351 GCA_047629695.1 Rhodoferax sp. | reverse complement strand
GTGGCTTTTCAAATCTGATGTGCGTGCGCTTGGGTTTGCGCGCCCGGGCCTGCTGGAAAGGTCTGCGCGTACTGCAGCACATCCTGATCGGCTGGCTCACCATCGTCCTGCTGTTTCCCCGACTGTCAGCGCCGCAAAAAGAACAACGTATTCAGGCTTGGGCACTGGCCCTGCTGGTGCGCGCTGGCATTAAACTGGTGGTAGTGGGGCAGCCCCCGGTCTGCGGGCCAATGCTGCTGGCGGCTAATCACATCTCGTGGCTGGATATTGTGGTGTTGCATGCAGCGCGTCATTGCCGCTTTGTCTCCAAAGCCGATGTGCGTCATTGGCTGTTGATTGGCCGTCTGGCCAGTGGTGCCGACACCTTGTTTATTGAGCGCGCCTCCCGCCGCGATGCCATGCGCGTGGTGCACCATATGGCCGAGCGGTTGGTGGCTGGCGATGTGTTGGCGATCTTCCCGGAAGGCACAACCAGTAATGGCGTGACTTTGCTGCCTTTTCATGCTAATTTATTTCAGGCTGCCATCTCGGCCCAAGCCGCCATTATGCCGGTAGCACTGAAATTTGCTGATAGCGCGACAGGTGCGCCCAGTCTGGCGCCCTGCTACATTGATGACGACACCTTGCTGGGCTCGATCTGGCGCACCTTGTGCACGCCGGGCATTGCCGCCATGGTGACCTTTGGTGAACCTGAACTGGCGCAAGGCCGCGATCGTCGCGTCTGGGCGGCGGATGTGCGTAGTCGAATTGAAGCCTTGCGGGTAGCTTGTTAGCCAATCCAAAGCCCAGACTTTTTGCACTATCAGGGCGTTAGCCAGACATTCATAATGTCACGATCCCAGCCAACTCGCGTTGTTGTACTGACCGGAGAGGTCGCTGAGCTCCAGTTGTGGAATCAACGCCCGGAGTTGTTCAAGTAGCATTTGTGCCTGCGCCCGGTCTTCTCGTTCGAAGTAGCGCAGCTGATTCTTGTATGGCCATAAGCCACTTTTTCGATTGTTTTGCTCTTATTTTTCCGCGCATAGTCGCGGTGTTTTTGGCTCTGTCCATAATGGACTGGGTCAGCCGCGTCTGGTTGTCGTTGCAAATATGAGCCCACAGTTGCGCCGTGCTGGCACTGCGCTGCGTCGACGGCAGCGTCTGCTCGTAAGCTTTAGTCGCATCTTGCACATTGCGGTTGGTTAGTTTATTCACCGTGGCACTGTGGGCTTGGCGCGAAAGTAGCACCAGTGAAAAAGTCACCCAGGGTTGGGTCTTCATGGCTAGCCCCTCTGTTAAATGTCACGCGCCAAGTCATTCCGTATTTTTTCGATGTAAGCGGTGGTTTGACCCAATTCATTTCTTTTTGCGGTGAAAGCCAGCTTCAACTGCTCAACCCCCCACCTTGATCACCGGGGAGATCAGCAAGTCAGCGCTGTTGCTGTCATCACATGGCATTTAGCTCGATTGCGCGCCCAGCAGCGTCACCTGTTTCTCCTGTTCCTGGCTGCGCAGTTGCAACTGGGTCAGTTGCCTGTAGTAGTCCAGTTTGCAGCGAATGGCGGCGAGTTTGGGTTCTATGTCGCTCTTACTTGGGAAGTTGCTTTAAAGTCAGAAATATCTACCGAGGCAGAAAGTCCGAATGGCGATCAGCTCTTTGTATTCTTTGAGTTTTTCCAGCATGTTCCTAGCCTTCTTAGGGGTTTGATCTGGCGTCAACGCCTGCGCGCATACGTCTGGAGCGCCAGACGGAAAATCTCATTAAACCCAGATCAGGAGAAGCAAAAACTGAGTAAATGTAAACGTAGGTCTGAACGTATCGTTTTTGAAAGAAATGCGACGCGGCAATTCAGGGCACCATGGGCTGCCGCGCTGCGCTCGCAGAGACGAAAAGGGCATGGACTGCTACGGCCTACGACCTCGCAGAGACGATACTACTTTTGCGTTGTTGCCAGACGCCTTTAGCCCGATTTTCAGGACGCAAGGGCCTTGTCTGCTGATAGTTCTTTGGTAAAAGTGACCACATGGTCTACTTGTGCCCGGATACCGATCCATTCACCAACCCGGTGGTTGTGGTGGCTGGGCACATGGGCCATAACGGTTTCGCCCGTGGCCAGTCGCAGGGTGTACAAAAACTCGGAGCCACGAAACGCCTTACGCATGATTTCGGCCTTCACTGGCGCGTCGTCGTCGTGGACGATGTCGTCGGCACGCAGCAACACATCGCAGGCGCCATCGGGAAAGGCACTGGGTAATGGGCATTCCGCCACGTCGACCAGATTGCCAAGCGGGGTTTGCACCACCACCTGCTGGTCGACCTGTCGGATTACTGCTGGCGTAAACACGCCATGGCCGATGAACTCGGCGACAAAGCGGGAGGCTGGGCGGTGGTAGAGGGTGTAGGCGTCGTCCCACTGGTGCAACTGACCTTCGTGCATGACACCGATGGTGTCGCCAATGGCAAAGGCCTCCAGTTGGTCATGGGTGACAAACAGCGCTGTCGTCTGAGCGGCCTTCAAGATACTGCGTACCTCATGCGCCAGTCGCTCGCGCAGGTCAACGTCCAGATTGGAGAAGGGTTCATCCAGTAACAGGAGGCGGGGTTTGGGCGCCAGCGCGCGGGCCAGTGCCACGCGTTGTTGCTGACCCCCCGAGAGTTCGTGGGGAAAGCGTTCCTCGTTGCCCTCCAGGCCGACCAGGGTCAGCACTTCGGCAACGCGTGCCGCACGCTCAGGTTTGGAAAGGTGGTGCAGGCCAAAGGCGATATTGCGGCCAATCGTCAAATGGGGGAATAAGGCGTAATCCTGAAACACCATGCCGATTTTTCGGGCCTCGGGAGCCAGATGACGCTTGGCGCTGCTGACCACGGTGTCCGACAGCTTGATATCGCCAGCGGTGACTGTCTCCAGTCCGGCGACCGCCCTCAGTAGGGTGGTTTTGCCACAGCCTGAGGGGCCAATCAAGACGCCAATATCACCAGCATGCAGGCCAAACGACACTTCCTCAACAGCCGCCTGGCTGCGTCCGGCATAAGTGACACGAAGTTGGGATACCTCTAAAAACATAAAGATCATTGTAGATGCTTACAATTCTCATTTGTATAACGATGGGTGATGTCCTTTCATGTTGTTGCGTTGGCCTCGTCAATTGTTGTTGCTGATTCTGACAGTGGCATTTATGCTGCCGGTGGTCGCGGTGTTTGCCTCCTGGTTACCGTGGGGCGAATCGGGGACCGCGGCGGCGCAGATTTTGCAGGAAATGAGCGCCACAGTGTTGCCCGATTACATCTGGACTACTGTGCGCCTGTCGCTGATGGTGGGCTTGGGAGTGATGTTGGTTGGCTTGTCAGTGGCGGCCGCAGTGACCTTGTTT
>JBLHZH010000329.1:0-3351 GCA_047629695.1 Rhodoferax sp. | reverse complement strand
TCGATCCGCGCACCCAGGCGCACCTCGCCACCCTGGCTGACCAGCCAGTGGGCGGCGGCATGGGGGAACAGTTCCGATAAATCAAGGCGTGGCAGCAGCAGGCGCGAGCCTCCCGTTACGCCAAACAAGGCATCTTGCAGGATGCGTAAAAAGACCTGGGCGCTGGCCCGTTCCGGCGGCGTGTTGAGGGCCGATACGCACAGTGGCGTTATTAATTCGTTGAGCACCCGCGGGCGCAGGCCCTGGCACAGTTGCGCCACGGTGGTGTGGGTCTCGCATTTAAAACCGGCCAAGCGCCAGGCGATAGAGGCGCGCAGTAAAGACGCTTTGTCGGCCCAAGTCCAGCCGCGCGCGCTCAAAATGCCGGCCAGCGCATCCAGTGGCGCTGGCCCATGGCCAAAGCGCAGCCCTAGACCGTCGGGAAACAGCAGCGTCATGGGTTGTTGCAAAAAAGCGCTGGCTGGCTCGACACCGACCTGGCGCATCAGGCGCAAGGTCTGGCTGTAGGCGCCAATCAGGATATGTTGGCCGTTGTCCAGTGTGACCGGGCGACCATTCGGCAGAGTTTGCGGGTTCAGGGCGCGAGCGCGTCCGCCCAAGGTGCGCGAGGCCTCAAACACCACAACGGAGTGACCCGCCTGCGTGGCCGCCACGGACGCCGCCATGCCGGCCCAACCGGCGCCTAGAACGGCTATTTTCATCGGGTTCAGTACTGGCTCTAGCATTAAAGGCGCCCGAGCGCCTGAACCTTCCAGGCCAGCCAGAATTTGCGCAGAGGCGTGAGGCTGACGCGCTGGTGTAGTACCTGAAAGTTGTCGCGCTCAATCTCATGCAGCAGGGCGCGGTAGATGCTGGCCATCATCAGGCCGGGTTTCTGGGCGCGCCGATCGGCGTCTGGTAGCAGGGCCAGGGCCTCGTCGTACAGGCCCTGGGCGCGTTGCGCCTGGAACTGCATGAGGGCCGTGAAGCGGTCCGAGTAGCTGCGCTGCAGGATGTCATTGGCCTTGACCTCGAATTGCTGCATATCGTTGACGGGCAGGTAAATACGCCCGCGCAGCGCGTCTTCACCCACATCACGCAGGATGTTGGTGAGCTGCAGCGCCTGGCCCAGCTTGTGGGCGTAGGCCGTAGTTTCTGGCTGGGTCTGGCCAAAGATGTTGGCCGCCACTTCGCCCACCACACCGGCCACCAGATGGCAGTAGCGCTGCAGGCCAGGGTAATCGAGGTATCGGGTTTGTGATAAGTCCATCTGGCACCCCTCAATCACGGCCTGCAAGTGACGTTGTTCTATTTTGTAATCGGCCACCAGCGGCATTAGCGCCTTCATCACCGGGTGGCTGGGTTCGCCGGCAAAGGACTTGGCCACCTCTGACTGCCACCAAGCCAGCTTGCTGGCGGCCACACCGGGGTCGATCATGTCGTCGACGACGTCATCGACTTCGCGACAAAAGGCATAAAACGCCGTGATGGCGGCGCGCCGGGACTTGGGTAAAAATAAAAAGGCGTAATAGAAGCTGCTGCCGGAGGCGGCGGCTTTTTGTTGCACGTAGTCTTGAGGCGTCATGGCGGTGTCAAAGTGAAGCGGCTAGTTTAAAGGGCGGCTTCATACCTTCATACGCCAAGCCCGCCACAGCAGCAGCGGCACGTCCCACGGGCCCAGTTTGGGGCGACTGCGCCAGGTCGCGAAGTGTAAAATTTTTATTTTATCTAGAATCAGCAGGCCGCCCTGCACCACTAGGCGCAATTCCCAGCCGGTGCGGCCTGGAATGCGGCAGGCCAGCGAGGCACCATCCAGCATACGGGTCCGCGCCGCCCGCGTGTAGTTGGCGATCAGTTGAGTGGCCTGGGCACTGTCGCTGCCCGGTTGCAAGTCGGCTTCGCGCACGCCGTGTTGCTGCAGCGCCTGCTGGGAGATATACCAGCGCGCCCGCGGCAGATCAACGCTCACATCCTGCCAGAAATTGATGAGTTGCAGGGCGGTGCAAATCTGGTCGCTTTGCGCCAGTGAGGCCGCATCGTTGATGCCATACAGGTGCAGCAGCAAGCGGCCGACCGGGTTGGCCGAGCGGGAGCAATAGTCGTGCAACTCGGCATCGGTCTGGTAGCGCTGCCCGCTGTCGGTGTAGCGCACGTCCTGGACAAAGGCTGCCAGCAGTTGCGCCAGCAGGGGGCTGGGCAGCTCAAACTCCTGCAGCACGCGGGCCAGCGGTACAAACACCGCGGGCCAGCGGGCGCTGGCGGGCTGACCTGCGCTGATGGCTTGCAGGTCGACGCCGAAGGCGGTCAGGTCGTTCAGGCGGCTGGCGGCGTTGGCATCGCCCTCGTCGGCGATGTCATCAGCGGTGCGGGCAAACCCATAAATGGCCGCAATGGCAGGTCGCAGGTGCGGAGGGCACAACCAAGACGCGACCGGAAAATTTTCGTAATGGTCACGGGGCAGGGGCGTTGCCGGATTTTTTTTGATTGTCACGTTCAGAGGGCTTGTGTAAAATTAATAACCATTAGGTCATTAATTAAAAATTATATTTTGGGCAAATCCTGTTATGAATCCTGCCAAGTTTACAAAGTCATTGTCGCCCGGCCTGTGGCCTTTTGTCGCGGCGCTTCTGCTGGTGGCCTGCGCCCGGCCCGAACCGGCGCCCGAGCCGGTGAGAGCTGTCAAGCTGGTCACGGTCGGCTTGCAGACGATGCAGTCAGCCCCCGAGTTTGCCGGCGAAGTGCGGGCCCAGATCGAGTCCCGACTCAGTTTTCGGGTCGGCGGCAAGGTGACCGAGCGTTTGGTGACGTTGGGTCAGCGGGTGCAGGCTGGTCAAGTGCTGGCCCGGCTGGACCCGCAAGATTTCAAACTGGCTGCCGATGCTGGCCGTGCTCAGCTGGCGGCAGCCAATACCAACCGTGACCTGGCAGCAGCCGATTTCAAGCGCTATAAGGCATTAAAAGAACAGAACTTTATCAGCGGCGCTGAACTGGAGCGCCGTGAGACCACTCTGAAAGCAGCCCAGGCCCAGTGGGCGCAGGCGCAGGCGCAGGTCAGCAGCCTGGGTAACCAGGTCGGCTATGCCACCCTGGTGGCCGATGTGTCGGGCGTGGTGACGGCGATTGAAGCCGAGCCCGGTCAGGTGGTGACGGCCGGCACTCCGATTGTGCGCATTGCGCAGGATGGCGCGCGCGATGTGGTGTTTTCGGTGCCCGAAGACAAGGTCGCTGCCATCGTGCCGGGCTCTACGGTGCGGGTGCAGTTGTGGGCCTCCAACAGCCGTATGAAGGCGACCGTGCATGAGGTTGCCGCCAGTGCCGACCCGGTGACCCGGACTTTTCTGGTGAAGGCGGCCCTTGATGCCAAAGACGCGC
>JBLHZH010000328.1:0-3361 GCA_047629695.1 Rhodoferax sp. | reverse complement strand
GGAAGGACTTACCTGGAATATCCAGCCGCTCAGTGCGCAACGGTGTTTTACCGTCGGCCTTAAAGTACTGCAGCTCAAAACTGGCGAGTTCGGCATCATGGATCTTGCCCATGTTGTGGTTGACACGTGTGACTTCCAGCCATTCGGCTTGCGGCGTTACCATGCGCCAGGAAGCCAGGTTGTCCAGCGCCGTGCCCCAGAGCACGGCTTTTTTACCGCCTGCGTTCATGGCAATGTTGCCGCCAATGCAGGAGGCTTCGGCCGAGGTCGGGTCAACGGCGAAAACGTAGCCGCCGCGCTCCGCCGCATCGGCGACGCGCTGCGTCACCACACCGGCTTCAGTCCAGACCGTGGCGACGGGTTCTGCCAGTCCGGGCAACTGCACCATCTCGACTTCGGTCATGGCCTCCAGCTTTTCAGTGTTGATGACTACACTCTTCCAGGTCAGGGGAATGGCGCCGCCGGTGTAGCCGGTGCCACCGCCTCTTGGAATGATCGTCAGTCCCAGCTCAATACAGCCTTTAACCAGGCCAGCCATCTCGGTTTCAGTATCGGGCGTCAACACCACAAACGGGTATTCCACACGCCAGTCGGTGGCGTCGGTGACGTGTGAGACACGGCTCAAGCCATCAAACTTGATGTTGTGTTTGCCGGTCAACTTGAGCAGCAAACGCTGGGTCTTGCGCCGCAAGGCCGCCGTGGCCACAAAAGCAGCATCAAACGCCTGCACGGCGTCGCGTGCCGCCTTGAGCAAATCACCCACTAGGGCATCGCGCTCCGGGTCGGTGTCAGGCGTACGACGTTTTTGTACCTCACTCAAACGGTGTTGCAAGGCGTCCACCAGCAACACGCGCCGCTTGGGGTTGTCCAGCAAGTCATCCTGCAAATAGGGGTTACGCTGCACCACCCAGATATCACCCAGCACTTCGTAAAGCATACGTGCCGATCGACCAGTGCGGCGCTCGTCACGCAAGCGGTTGAGCCAGTCCCAGGCCGGCGCACCGAGCAGACGAATGACAATTTCCCGGTCAGAAAACGAGGTGTAGTTATACGGAATTTCGCGAATGCGCGCCTGTTCGGGCGGCACATGCGCAGACACAAGGTGGTTGAGCTGAATGGGAGCGTTCATCGGATTCTGTTAGTTACAGCCAGAACATGACACGGGTGGCGTCTTGCCCGGCTGGGCTGAGATGGTACCGCAGTGCAGCATGCACCTGCTGGCAGGATGGAAACCTAGCTTTTCAAGGCGCGCAACTGGACGCTACAGCGAGGGCGACTTGTGCCGCTCAAAGGCACGCCGCGTCACGCTGTACAAAGCCCACAACAAAAAAAAAGGAATAACAAGAGTCTGTAGCGTAAAAATCACAATCAACTTGATGAGATGCTCAATCGCCTGTTCAGCCACCGCCGTCAAACCCTGAAAATACACACTGACATCAATCTTTTGCGAGAACCACTGTTTTGTTTTCTCCATAAAGTCCGGGTCGGTGGCCTGTCCTGGCTTGACAAGATTCAATTCTTTGACCTGACCCGAGACCGAACTGATTGTTTTTTGGCTCACCGCATAGTCATGCGCCAGGTATTTCTGCCATAACTGGTCGGTCCCGATCGTCACCACAGGAACAGCGAAGCGCAACATCAACAAGATGACCAGCAATCGGGAAAGCAAGTCGGGCGGGTGTCGTATTTTCAGGTAACAGCCCATCCAGCCGAGCGCCACCAGCGTCAGCGCCAAAGACAAAGGCCAGTAGCTGCCAATGCTGATTAAGACTTTTTGAACACCAAAAATAACACTGGCTGCCAACATCAGATTGGAAAATTTTTCTACCAGGTCGTTGACCGGGTCAAGCGCTTGTCCGGGCGCCAAGGTGACGCCCACCCCCAGGGGCTGAATCGAAGCCTGCGTTCCCTGCGCCACCGAGATCACCGCGTTGAGGGCGCGGGCGGTCGCAAAGCTGACCAGCGCTCGTTTCAGTCCGGCGTCGACTTGTTGGGTGGCAGGCAAGTCCAGCGGCGCCAGCCAGGAACCTAGAATTGCAACAATTACAAAAAACAGCACAATGGACTGACGTGTGATTTTCATTATTGTGTTTTTGCGTTAGCCATAATTAAAAGGAATGAGTGTATGCAGCCGTTAATGCCGAACAAGGCACAGGGGTCCTCTGTCAATCCCGGCCCCTGGTACCGGTGGCGCGGCTATGCAGTACGCTGGCTACTGTTTGGTGGCATTGTGGGGCTCGCGCAACCGCTGCTGGATGCGAGTGACCATTATTGGCTTGAAAAGCTTCGCCAGGGCCTGTTCGGTTTGTTCTTTGGGGTGGTCTGTACGGTTATCTTCACCTTGAGCGAAAACAGGTTCAACGGGCCGCGCGTCACATGGAGATCCTGGCTCCTGGTGATCGCCACCTGGCTCCTGGTAAAGCTAGTCTTTGTCAGCGTCCTGGCAGCGACGGGCCCGGTCAATTAAGGACGCAGGGATTTTTTAGTGGTTGCTTTCTGTGCTTTTTGAGTCTGTGCACGCTTGACGTCCAATAGCTCACGTACCCGGTCCGCCATGTCGGCGTAAGTTACTGCATGTGCTTCGTCAGCGTCGGCCGCCTGAATAAAGGCATTGAAGTGCCGGTCATTGACCCAGAAAGTGCCTTCATCTGCGTAATCATCGAGCGCATCAGCAAAATTTTGCACCTCTTCGTCGCTGGCAAAAAAGTCCTGTAAAAAAGTGGCCCGGGTTCCCAACCCGGCCTCAACCGCCGCCGTCAGGCTGTCAAGCATCTCGTTAATCAGGCTCTCGTCAAAATCATCAGTGATATTTTTAAAAGGAGTGAGCTGGCCGGACCGGGGGTCATAACCGCCACGGCTCTCCAGCCGGTCCAGCAGTTCGGGCAGCTCGCCTGACGGGGTATCGCGGTTGATGCCGTCGTAAGAGATGGGAGTAACTTGGGGGGTGTATGCCGTGACCATAAGTGCCTTGTTCTGCTTTGAAAAATGAAAAGGTAGCTAACATACCTTAATTTGACCTATATGGGGCCACAACAATTGTCACGAGGACAAGTCAACTCTGGTCAATGAAAGCGGCGATATGGTTAAATTGCATTCATTTCATTCAATCACCGGGCAGGTCGCTGACATGGCATCAACTTCATCTATCGCGCTCTCGGGCATGATTGCAGCGCAAAGCACGCTGCAATCATCTGCGCATAATATGGCAAATGTCAGCACGCCCGGTTTTCAGCGGCAGCAGGTGGCTCAAACCACGCAACCTGCCGGTGGGGTGGCCAGCACCGTGGCGCCAGTCCGCGCAGCAGGGTCTTCCATCGAGGCCGATGTTATCGGGCAGCTTCAGGCTAAAAATTCATTTTTA
>JBLHZH010000327.1:0-3374 GCA_047629695.1 Rhodoferax sp. | reverse complement strand
GCAGGCGACTGGCGTCGTTTTGCGAGGCGCTAACCTCCGTGAGAGCGTTTTTCAGGACACCTGAAAAGCCACCACCTTCGGCTGCGCCCGTGACCTGGCTGGTCGGAAACCGGGGCGCCAGCGTGGGGCGAACCGCAGTGGGCATGGTGTTGGGAGTGAGTCGGAGGTCCATAAGTCAGCTTCAATTTGTGAGTTGAGTGATGCTAAAGCCGACACTCCCAAAACATTAATTTGAAGTAAGGGGTAAAAGCCGCTCTTATTAAACTAATGTTTTGGCCCTGCCCCCGAATAATCGTCAGCATCGGTGGTGCAAAATCGCGCCACACTTTACCGGACCAAACGATGCCTGCCGCTCCTGCTATTTCCCTCAACCCCACCTTGTCCCAGCGCTTCGCCGGGCTGGATCAGTCCCAACGTCTGCGCATTGGCCTGGGGCTAGCGTTGTTTGTGGCCATTGGCATCATTGGCATGGTGATGGGACGCCAGGCCGAGTGGCGCGTACTGTATTCCAATCTGGCAGACAAAGATGGCGGTGCGATTGTGGCGCAGTTGTCGCAGATGAATATTCCTTATAAGCATGGCGATGGCGGGGGCGCTATTTTGGTACCCGCCGATAAGGTGTATGACACCCGCTTGCGGCTGGCCTCGCAGGGCTTGCCCAAGGGTTCGGTGGCCGGTTTTGAAATGATGGATGCCAACCGCTTTGGTATGACGCAGTTTCAGGAGCGGTTGGCGTTTCAGCGTGGGCTTGAGGGCGAGTTAACACGTTCGATTCAGGCGTTGTCGTCGGTGCAGAGTGCCCGTGTTCATTTGGCGCTGCCCAATCAAAATGGTTTTTTTCGTGAGCAGCAAAAGCCTACGGCCTCGGTGCTAATCAGTTTGAATGTCGGGCGCACGCTGGACCGGACGCAGCTGGCGGGTATTGTGCATCTGGTGTCGTCGAGTGTGCCGGAGATGAACCCAAACGCCGTTAGCGTGCTGGATGACACTGGTAAGCTTTTGTCGACGCCACCGGAAGGCATTGATGGTATAGCGGGTGGCAGCGATGTGCAGCAATTGCAGTATGTGCAGCAACTGGAGCAGCTTTACACTCAGCGTATCATCGATATTCTGGAGCCTGTGCTAGGCCGTGGCAATGTTAAAGCCCAAGTCACGGCCGAGCTGGATTTCTCGCAAACCGAGTCGACCTCCGAGACCCACAAACCCAACGCAACGCCTGAGACGACGGTGATGCGCAGCCAGCAAACCTCCGAAAATACCAACAGCACGGCGGCGCTTGGACCACCGGCCGGAGTGCCAGGGGCAATTGCCAATCAGCCGCCGGCGCCGACGACGGCGCCTATCAATGGCGTGGCGCAACCGATGACGGGTGCCGCAGCAGCCACGGCAGGCAACACCAAGCGGGAGTCCATCATCAATTACGAGGTAGACAAGACGATTCGGGTGGTGCGCGGCGGCACCGGCATGGTCAAGCGCATCAGTGCGGCGGTGGTACTGAACCACCAGATCGTGACCGACGCCAAGGGTAAGACCACCACCACGCCTTTGAGCGAGGCGCGGTTGGCGCAAATGAACGCTTTGGTGCGTGAGACAATTGGTTTTAGCGAAGACCGTGGTGATTCGGTCAACCTCATGAATGCGCCGTTTGCGGTGGAGAATGTGGTGATGGTGGATTTGCCGTTCTGGAAGCAGCCTGAGTTTGCCGATCTGGCGCGCAGTTTTGCGTGGCCGGTGGGAACGCTGTTATTTGGTGTGTTGGTGCTGTTGGGCGTTATTCGGCCTGCCATGAAGGGCATGAACCAGCCGCAGGGCAAGCTGACGCGGGTGCAGCATCAGCTGGACGCGGTCGAGTCTGAGGAGCCAGAACGGGCGCAGTTGGCCGCTCCCGCCAGGGTGGCGCTGCCAGTGGGTCCAACGGCGGGTGAATTGGCGATTGAGGAGGCGCGTAAGTTGACACGCGACAACCCGGCAGCAGTCGCTAATATTGTTAAATCGTGGATTAATGGTGAGGTGCCCGCCTGATTGGCATCAGTCGGGGTATCAATATGAGTCAAACTGACGGTCTGCAAGACGCTGCAATTCTGATGATGTCGCTTGGCGAGGCGGAGGCGGCCGAGGTGTTCAAGCACCTGTCGCCTAAAGAGGTGCAAAAGCTGGGCGAGGCGATCGCTAAAACCAAAACCGTGACGCGTGAGCGCGTGGACGAGGTGGTGGACCGCTTTACCGGGGTGGCCGCCGCGCACAGTTTGCTGGTGTCGGACTCGGGTGATTATGTGCGATCGGTGCTAAAGCGCGCGCTGGGCGATGACAAGGCGACCTTGCTGATCGACCGCATTTTGCAGGGCGGCGATGTCTCTGGGATCGAGAGTCTGAAGTGGATGGACCCGTCCTCTGTGGCCGAGTTGTTGCGCAACGAACATCCGCAAATTGTGGCCGCTATTCTGGTACACCTGGACTACGACCAGGCGGCCGATGTGATGCGGTTTTTTCCTGACCGCCAACGCAATGAGGTGATGCTGCGGGTGGCGACCATGGAGGGCATTCAGCCCTCGGCCCTGAAGGACTTGAACGAGGTGCTGTTCAAGGTGCTGGCCGGCGCCGACAAGGTGCGAAAGTCGTCTTTGGGCGGTGTCAAGACGGCTGCAGAAATGATCAATTTTTTAGGCAGTGCGATCGAGGGCACAGTGCTGGAGTCGATCCGCAACCACGACCCTGACTTGGCACAGAAGATCATGGACAAGATGTTTGTGTTTGATGACGTGATGAAGCTTGACGACAAGGCGATTCAGATGCTGCTTAAGGAAGTGGCCTCGGATGCGCTGATTGTGGCGCTCAAGGGCGCGCTGCCCGAACTCAAGGAGAAATTTTTGGCCAATATGTCGTCGCGTGCCGCAGAGGCACTGCGAGAGGACCTGGAGTCACGCGGGCCGATGCGTCTGTCCGAGGTCGAGACGCAGCAAAAAGAGATTCTGAAAACGGTACGCCGTCTGGCCGATGAAGGCACCATTGTGATTGGTGGCGGCGCTGACGATGCGATGGTATGAATATGCGTAATTACGCCCGTTTTATTCCCGGTGAAGAGATTGACGCGGCGGAGCCGTGGAACTTTGGCGCGGTCGATACGGCATCCTTGTTGCTGGCCGAGCAGGCCAAGGTGCGTGAGGCCGAGGGGGAAGCGGTCAATACGCAAGCACTTCAGGTGGCACATGAGGCCATACGGCAAGAGGGTTACGCTGACGGTTTTTCTCAAGGGCACGCACAGGCTGTGCTGGAGACGCAGCGCCAGATTGCCGACTACATTGCCAATCAGGGGCAGGAGGCCGCTAACAACTTCGGCCAGATTTTTGCCACGGCGCAAGCGCAGCTGAGTGACG